>CAXTPX010000161.1:0-6543 GCA_964246005.1 uncultured Burkholderiaceae bacterium
CAGTCCCTGCGGGTCTGCTGGGCGCTTCAAGAGACAACGAAACGCGACATCCACGAAGGTCGCATCGTTGAACGAGGTAAGCGAGCCGATCGTGTAGGCGGTCCTTGCGAGGAACTCCGCGTCCACCGGGCCCTGGTTACCAACAGCGTCGGTCCATCGCAATCCTTCGAGCGACTCCGGCACCATGCCGTCGAGCGCCGCTGACTCGCAGGCCGCTTTCTTGACGGTCGAATCGCTGCGTTCCAGCAGGTCCTCGAGTCCGAAGCGTGTCGGCAGCGGCGCGCGACGGTTCTGCCGATGCCACTCGTCGCGAACCCGCTCCGTCAGGCCCAGGACGGCCGGGTCCACCTCACCGGGGTCACGTGCCCCGGACGTCCCGCGAAACGCCGCCTTGAGTCGGCTCCCGAGTTCGTCGAGCATCAGCGTGACGTCTCCACGACCGGATCGAGCCATGCACAGCCGACGAAGTAATCGTTCTTTACATTCACGACGGTGAAGATCAAGGCGAGGTCACGCCACTCGTAGTTGTTGACAAGGTGCGTATCGGTACTCGACACCGACGTCGAGATCGAATAGGTGCCGGGTCCGAGGTTCATTGGAAAGGCAAAGGAAAAACGCAGTCGTTCGCCGGCGCCGATCGCTTCGAGCACGTGCCCCTTGTGATCGGTGTTGGTCCCGTACATCGCCTGGCCGAGACGATCCTTGATCATGTAGCCCATGACGAGACGAGGTAGTGGTGCACGGGTCTCGACATCGATGACGAGCCGCACCGCCGTCCCGACCTCGACAATTTCGACGCCGTCGTCGTCGGGCCCGAGCAACCGGACGTCGGTGACCGCCGCCTCGCCGGTTCCCGAGCGGGTCTCGGTCGAGCCGTCGTCGCGCTTGACCTGGCTCACGGCCTGCTTCTCGCGGCCGGCGAGGAGCGCATTGTAGTAGTCGAGTACATCGCTCGGCAGTCCATCGACCAACAAGCGGCCGCCATCCAGCAATACCGCCCGGTCGCAGAGCGCCTTGATGGACGAAGGATCGTGCGAGACCAGCAACAGCGTGGTGCCCGCCTCGCGAAACTGGCGCACCCGGTCGAAGCTCTTGTGCTGGAAGTACGCATCGCCGACCGCGAATGCTTCGTCGACGACCAGGATGTCGGGCCGCCTCGCGGTGGCGACGCTGAACCCGAGTCGCATCTGCATGCCGCTCGAGTAGGTTCGTACCGGTTCGTCGATGTAGCTGCCGATCTCTGCGAACGCTTCGATCTCGGAGAAGAGTCCGTCGACCACTTCGGTGGACATTCCCAGCAGTTGCCCGGCCATGTAGACGTTCTGACGCCCGGTGAAGTCGGGATGGAAGCCCAGGCCGAGCTCGAGCATCGCCGCGACGCGGCCTTCGACGGCGTAATGCCCTTCGGTCGCGGACATCGCGCCGGTGATGATCCTGAGCAGCGTGCTCTTGCCGGCTCCGTTGATGCCGATCAGCCCGACTGCCTGGCCCGCCTTGATCTGTAGCGAGATGTCCTTGAGCACCCATTTGTGTTCGATCGATGCGAGCCGCTCCGGAAAGATCCAGGTGGCGACGCGCGACCATGGGCTTGGGTACCGGCGGTATGCCTTTCCGAGTCCGTTGATGACGATCGAGCCCATCAGAGCTCGTCGACCATGTCGGCGACGTTGCGTCGATAGATGAAGAGACCCACCACACAGAGAATGCCGGCGCAGGCCGTCGGGTAGACCAGCCCGTGCCAGTCGGGTGCGATGCCGGCCACGAACACGTCCTGGTAGGACGTGAACAGCGGGGTCAACGGATTCGCGGTGAAGAAGGCGCGAAAGCGTTCGGGAACGATCGACAACGTGTACACGATCGGGGTCAGCCAGAACCAGAACTGCAGGACGATTGAAGAGAAATGGCCAGCGTCGCGAAAGAAGACGTTGAGCACCCCGATGAGGATCCCGAGCCCGACCGCGAACACGATCTGGATCGCCAGCACCGGAATCAACGACAGGACGACCAGCCCCGGAAAGTTGCCGGTGATCGCGAGGAACGCGATGAAGAGCCCGAGAACGATGGCGAAGTTAAGGCAGGCGCTGGTCACGACGATCGCCGGCAGGCAGATGCGTGGAAACGCGAGCTTCTTGATGAGATTGGCGTTGTCGATGAAGACGTTCTGGCAGCGCGAAACGATTTCCGAGAACAGGCCCCACGTAAAGATGCCGGCGCACAGGTAGATGCTGTAGGCGAACGTGGTGTTCACGTTCGGCAGGCGGGCCTGCATCACTTGCGCGAAAACGACCGTGTACACCACGACCATCGCCAGCGGATTCAGCACCGACCATGCGGCGCCGAGGAGGGAATTCTTGTATCTCGCCTGGAACTCTCGCCGCACACTGGAAAAAACGAAGCCGCGGTAGTTCCAAAGCGACCGCGAGAGGGAAACGACCATGAGGGAGGTGGATGCGCGTCGCTCAAGCGCGTCGCTCAATAATGAAGTAGGCCGGTCCAGCGCGGCAGGTCGCGGCCCAAAGTCACTGGGCGCGCATTATAACGGCTGCAGTCCGCTGATCCCGACGCCGGCCAGGCTGTCCCAAGCACGCCGATCGCGACCCGCGAGCCGCTACGGCAACGTTTCAGGTTGGCGAACGCTCGCTGCTAGACTCAAGAAGCGCAATCGAATTCTCATCGGAGTGATTCCCGTTGGTCCAACCCCTTTCCAGTTCCATCTTCAAGGCCTACGACATCCGCGGCATCGTCGACACCACGTTGACGTCCGACATCGTCCGTTCGATCGGACGCGCGGTCGCATCCGAGGCGAAGGCATCGGGACAGACCGCCTTCGTGATCGGCCGGGACGGTCGGCTCTCCGGTCCCGGCTTCGCCGCTGCACTCGCCGACGGCATCCAGTCGACCGGGCTCGACGTCATCGACCTCGGCATGGTCGCGACGCCGATGGTGTACTTCGCCGCCGTCGAGCTGGGCACCCGGTGCGGCGTCATGGTGACGGGCAGTCACAACCCGCCCGACTACAACGGGCTGAAGATGGTGGTGGGCGGCGATGCGATCCACGGCGAGCGCATCCAGGCGCTCTACCAGAGGATCGTCGACGACCGCTTCGAGCACGGGTCGGGCGCGTATTCGACGCACGACATCTGCGATGCGTACATCGATCGAATCGTCGGCGACGTCAAGCTTCGCGCACCGCTCCGGATCGCCATCGATTGCGGCAACGGGGTCGCCGGTGCGTTCGCCACGAATCTATACGAGCGGATGGGTTGCGAAGTGACAGAGCTTTTCTGCGAGGTCGACGGCACGTTCCCGAACCACCACCCGGACCCGGCGCATCTCGAGAATCTCGAGGACCTCATCCGCGAACTCGCAACCGGTACTGCTGAAGTCGGGCTCGCCTTCGATGGCGACGGCGACCGGCTCGGCGTCGTCACGAAGGACGGGCAGGTCATCTACCCGGATCGCCAGATGATGCTGTTCGCGGCCGACGTGCTGTCGCGAAATCCAGGTGGCGCGATCATCTACGACGTCAAGTGCACTCGCAATCTCGCGCCGTGGATCACCGCGCATGGCGGCAAGCCGGTGATGTGGAAGACCGGCCACTCGTTGATGAAGGCGAAGCTGAAGGAGACCGGCGCACCGCTCGCCGGCGAGATGAGCGGCCACGTGTTCTTCAAGGATCGCTGGTACGGCTTCGACGACGGCATGTACGCGGGCGCCCGGCTGATCGAGATCCTGTCGAAGGCCAAGGCGGACGGCAAAGACGTGACGGAAGTGCTCAACGGCCTGCCGAACGCGATCTCGACGCCGGAACTCCAGCTCGAGCTGGCCGAAGGTGAAAACTTTCTCCTGATCGATCGCTTGCGGCAGGAAGCGACCTTCGAGGGCGCCGACTCGATCTCGACGATCGATGGCCTTCGCGTCGAGTATCCGGACGGCTTCGGACTCGCCCGTTCGTCGAACACCACGCCGGTGATCGTGCTGCGTTTCGAGGCCGACACCGACGAGGCGTTGGTGCGCATCCAGAACGATTTCCGAAGAGTGCTGCTGGCCGTGAAGAGCGATGCCCGGCTGCCGTTCTGACGCGCGACCACTTCAAACGTCGTAATACCCCTTGAACCACGCCGCGAATCGCCCGAGCCCCTCTTCGAGCGAGGTCGACGGCGCGAAGCCCACCGCCGCCTGGAGCCGCGAGATGTCCGCGTACGTGTCCTTCACGTCGCCGTCCTGCATCGGCCGCATGATCTTCTCGGTCGACCGACCGAGCGCGCGTTCGAGCGTCTCGATGTAGTCGAGGAGCCGAACCGACTGGTGGTTGCCAATGTTGTAGACGCGCCAGGGCGCAGCAGCGGTCGCGGCGTTCGGCTGCAACGCATCGAACGCGGGGTCGGGCGCCGCCGGCTGATCGAGGATGCGCACCGCGCCTTCGACGATGTCCTCGACGTACGTGAAATCACGCGACATGTCGCCGTGGTTGAAGACCTCGATCGGACGACCTTCGACGATCGCGCGGGCGAACAGCATCGGACTCATGTCCGGCCGTCCCCACGGACCATAGACCGTGAAGAAGCGCAGGCCGGTCGTCGGCAGGCCGAACAGATGGCTGTAGCTGTGCGCCATCAGCTCGTTGGCCTTCTTCGTCGCGGCGTAGAAGCTGACCGGATGATCGACCGCGTCGGTCTCGGAGAACGGCAGCTTGCGATTGCCGCCGTAGACCGACGACGTGCTGGCGTAGACAAGATGTTCGACGTCGTTGCGGCGACACGCTTCGATGACGTTCGCGAAGCCAACCAGGTTGCTGTGCGTGTAGGCCGCTGGATTGACGAGGGAATAGCGCACGCCTGCCTGCGCGGCCAGGTGCAACACGCGTTCGAATCGTTCGGTCGCGAACAGCCGTGTCACCGCCTCGGCATCGCCGATATCGAGCTGGAGGAAGCGGAATCCTGGCGAATGCAACTGTTGCAATCGATCGTGCTTCAGCCGGACGTCGTAGTAGTCGTTGAGATTGTCGATGCCGACGACATCGTCGCCGCGCGCGAGCAGGGCCTTGCACGCGAAGAAGCCGATGAAGCCGGCGCAACCGGTGACGAGAACCTTCATCGATGGTCTCCGAGTGCGCCGCGCGTGCGCGTCGGCTCGGCGCTCGTCGTCGCCTTCCCTTCGGCCTCGATCTGCAACGCACGCAGCTTCGCGTACTTCGCGAAGCTGTTGAAACAGCCGATCGCGATGTGCACGAGCCCGGGCAGCCCGTCGAGGAAGCCGAGCCGGACGACGTAGAACTTCAGGAAGCGCAGCGTGGGCGACAACAGCAGTCGCCACACGTTGGCGCGCTCGCCGGTGCGGTAGAGGGCGTCGGCCTGCAGGCTCGTGTAGCGGTTCTGCTTGTCGAGATAGGTCGAAAGACTTTCGGCCGAGTGGTGCATCAGCACCGCGGTCCCGGCGAGGCGGCCCACCGCGCCGGACGTCACGACCTTCTCGTGCACCGCGTCGTCGCTCCACTGCGCATGACGGCGATCGAAGAGACGCAGGCTCCAGTCGGGAAAGCCTTCGCCGTGCTTCAGGTAGCGACCCATGAAGCGATTGGCGCGCGGCATGCGGTAGGCGACCTGCATCGGACGGGTCAGGATCGCGGCGATCGCGCTCGCGAGCGGCGCCGAGACTTCCTCGTCGGCATCGACGCAAAGGACCCAGTCGTTCCGCGCGAGCGACACCGCCAGACGCTTCTGCGGGCCGAAGCCTCGCCAGGCTTCCTCGACGACTCTGGCGCCGTGCTGGCGTGCCACGTCGCGCGTCGCGTCGCCGCTGCCGGCATCGACCACGATGATCTCGTCGCAGAACGCCAGCGAGCGCAGGCAGGCGGCGAGCTGGTCGCCCGTGTTGAACGTGATCAGGACGGCCGACAGCGGAAGCGAAGCGGAGGTCATTCGGCAGGTTGGAAGCGCTCGGCGCGGGGCGGCCCGGGCCCTTGCAATCACGCCGACGGAACATCAATGCGTAGAATCCGTCGCCGGGAGCCGCAAGATCGCCGCACGAGGGCGCAAGCGTCGAATTGTGTCATACAAGAACGGCGTTCCGACCGTGCCCGGGGATGCGCAGGGCACGGACACCACGCGAGGACGACCGAGTGTCGGAACACCAGAGACGATGACGCGCGTCCTGATCATCAAGACCAGTTCGATGGGCGATATCGTCCACAACCTGCCGGTGGTCGCCGACCTGCGCCGGGCGCATCCCGATTACGTGATCGACTGGGTCGTCGAGGAGGCTTATGCGACGCTGGTCCGCCTGGCCGACGGCATCACGCGCGTCCTGCCGATCGCGCTCAGGCGCTGGCGGACGGAGCCGCACCTGGCCCGCACCCGCGCCGAGCGACGGGCGTTCATCGACCTGCTGCAATGCGAGCGCTACGACGTCGTGCTCGACACGCAAGGCCTGCTGAAGAGCGCGTTGATCGCCCGACGTGCGTGCCTGACGCCTGGCGGCGCGCGGATCGGGTTCGAATTCGGCCTCGTGCGCGAGAGGCTCGCGCGACTCTTCTACGACCGC
>CAXTPX010000162.1:0-6497 GCA_964246005.1 uncultured Burkholderiaceae bacterium
TCGCCTGCGCGACGATCCTGATGCCGACCGGCTACTACCGCGGCTTCGTGCCGGGGGGCCTCGTCGGCGGCATCGGCGCCGCCACCGCCTGCGCCCTGATCGCGGGACTCGACGACCGGTCGATGCGGAACGCGCTCGGGCTCGCGATGTGCAGCGCGTTCGGCACCTACGAGTCGGTCGGCAGCGACGCATTGGCGACGCTGATGGGACTGACGTCGCGTGCCGGCCTCGTCGCCTGTCAGCTCGCTTCGTGCGGGATCGACGCACCACGCACCGCGTTCGAGGGCGAGAAGGGCATGCTCGCGTCGTACTCGGACGAGCCGGCGACGAAGATCGAGGCGGTGCTGTCGACGCTCGGCGAGCGCTGGCGCATCCACGGCCAGAGTTACAAGACGATGCCGACCGAGACGATCACGCACGCACCGCTCGACTGCCTGTTCGCGCTGATGCAACGAGCCGGGGGTCGCACGGTGAAACGCATGGCGTTCGCCGTCGAACCGATCGTCGTGAAGATCGCCGACGAACGTCGCGCCCGCTTCGGCGCGCTGTCGAGCGAGCTGCAGGCGCGCTTCGACACGCGCTTCTGCGCGGCCGCCGCGTGGCAGCGCGGACGCTTCACGCTCGCCGAGATGAAGGAGGCCGCGTACACGGACGCGGCCATCCTCGACCTGCGCGGCCGCATCGACCTGGTCGCGGATCGTTCGTTCGCGACGTTCGACGGTGCGGCGTTGACGATCACCTACGACGATGGCTCGACCGACTCGATCCGCGTCGACGACTTCCTGGGCAGTCCGGGCAATCGCTTGAGCGACGAGCAGCTGTCCGATCTCTTCGTGCGTTCGTCCGATGGCCTGCTGCCGCCGGACCGTGCGACGCGGATCCTCGACGCGGCCTGGACGCTGAACGAAGCGCCGCGCGCTCGCGACCTGATCGCCCTCCTCGGACTGCTTTAAGGAATCGCCATGCCGCTTGCAGAACTCCTCACGGGCGAGACGCTCTGGTACCGAAGGATGGGGACCGGCGCGCCGCTGTTGCAGATCCACGGCACCGCGTTCGGTCATCGCAACTTCGAGAAGATGACGCCCTTGATGGCGAAGTATTTCGAGGTGATCGACTTCGACCTGCCCGGCTACGGCGATAGCCGCGGCGCACCCGCGCGCGACATGGCCGGCATCGCCGAGCAGGTGTACCAGTTGATCCTGGCGTTGGGGTTGCCGCGCGTGCACCTGCACGGCACGTCGTTCGGCGCGATGATCGGACTGACGCTGGCCGCGAACCATCCGGACGTGATCGATCGACTCGTGCTGAGCTGCTTCCTCGCACGCTACGACAACGCGGCCCGCATGATGCGGGCGACGTGGAAGCGGACGGCACGCGACAGCGGCATGGCGGCGGTCGCGGACGTCACGTCGGTGGCGGGCTTCGCCCGCGGCTTCTACGATCGACCGGAGGCAGAGGCGCAGCTGCAGTCGATGCGCGACGCGTTCATGAAGAACACGCCCGAAGCGTTCATCGCGGGCACCGAGACGATCGAGCGCACCGACCTCTCCGACCTGGTGGCGAAGATCGTCGCGCCGACGTTGCTGCTCGCCGGCGCCGAGGACAACATGACGCCGTTCAAGCCCTCGGCGAGCGGCGTCGGCTTCGCGCAGATCGAGACATTGCTGCCGTCGAGCGACCTGATCGTGATCCCCGACTGCGGCCACTATCTCGTGATCGAACAGCCGGAAGCCGCGAGCAGGCACATCACCGACTTCCTGTATCGCTGAGCAGATGGCTGGCGCAGGCATCCGCAAGGGCTACGTCGACAGCCGCTGGGGTCAGCTGCACTTTCGCGAGACGGGAGACGGGCCACGACCGCCGCTCGTCTGCCTGCATGCCACCGCGTACTCGAGCCGCACGTTCACGCCGCTGATGCCGGCGATCGCCGGCGAGCGACGCGTGATCGCGATCGACACACCCGGCTACGGCGAGTCCGATGGCCCGCCGTCGCCGATCGCGTTCGCGGCTTATGCAGAGGTGATCGCCGAAGCGATCGCACCGTTGCTCGAGGGTCGATCGGCGGATCTGCTCGGCTATCACACCGGCGCTTTGATCGCGACCGAATGGGCGACGAAATCGCCGACGTCGGTCCGCCGACTCGTGCTGATCGGCATCCCGTTCTTCGAAGGCGACGAACGCGAGCCGTGGCGCGCGAAGCTGGTCCATCGGCATGTGCTCGGCACCGCGTTCGACCAGTTCGCTGCCCGCTGGGACTACTTCGTCACGAACCGCACCGCCGGCCTCTCGCTGGAACGCGCGTACGAATGCTTCGTCGACGAGTTGCGGGTCTATCCCGACGACTGGTGGGCCCACGCGTCGCTGTTCGACTACGACGCGCGAAGCCGGCTCGCTCTGGTGGAGCAGCCGGTGCTGGTGCTCAATCCCGCGACCGCGCTCGCCGAGCCGTCGCGCCGCGCGGCCATCGCGATGCCCGATGCCACCGTCGTGGAGATGCCGGCGCTCGGCGGCGCGGTCTTCGACCTCGCGACCGACGCGATCGCCGGGCGCATCGAAGCCTTCCTGCGACGCGAATGAGCGGCGAGGATCTCGCGCGACTGAGCGCGTCCGACCTCGCGGTCCGGCTGCGGACGGGCGACTGCAACGTCGAGGCCGTGGTCCTCGCGTGTCTCGAGCGCATCCGCGTACGCGATGCGGCCGTGCTTGCCTGGACGCACGTCGATGCGGAGCTCGCGATCGATCGGGCCCGCGCGCTCGATGCGTTGCCCATCGACCGGCGAGGACCGCTGCACGGCCTGCCGATCGGCATCAAGGACATCATCCTGACCGCGGACGCGCCGACGCAATACAACTCGCCGCTCTACGACGGGTTCTTCCCGGAGCTCGACGCCGCATGCGTGTCGGTGCTGCGACAGGCCGGTGCCGTCATCATCGGCAAGACCGACACGGTCGAGTTCGGTGCGACCGGCCGGAAGGCGCGGACCCGCAATCCGCACGCGCCCGGCCACACGCCCGGCGGATCGTCGAGCGGATCGGCCGCCGCGGTCGCCGACTTCCAGGTGCCGCTGGCGCTGGGAACGCAGACCGGTGGCTCGATGATCCGCCCCGCTTCGTTCTGCGGCGTGTGGGCGATCAAGCCGACCTGGGGACTCGTCGGCAACGAAGGGGTGCGGCAGTACGCGGTCACGCTCGACACGCTCGGCTGGTTCGCGCGCTCGTGCGCGGACCTGCGCCTGCTGCTCGACGTGTTCGACACGCCGGACCCGGCGTGCGTCGCCGCACGTCCGCTGAAGGAAGCGGTCATCGCGGCATGCCGCCCGCCGTCGTGGGACCGTGCCGACCCCTCGACCCGGCACGCGTTCGACGCTGCGATGGACGCGTTCGAGCGCTCCGGCGCACGGGTCGTGGCGCTCGACCTCCCATCCGACTTCGACCTGCTGCCGGCGCTGCAGATGCGCATCATGCGGAGCGAGGCCCGGGCTTCGATGCTGGCGGACTGGCGCCGCCATCCCGACACGCTCGAGCCGAGCCTGCGCGATCAGGCGAGCAATCGGGACGGCACGACACGCGCCGAACTGGTCGCGGCCTACGACCACGCGGCCCGCTGTCGGGCCCACTTCGACGCGGCGGCCGCGCCGTTCGACGCCGTGCTCACGCCGAGCACGATCGGCGCGGCACCCGCGGGTCTCGCTGCGACCGGCGACCTGATCTTCAACGGACTGTGGACGCTGCTCCACACGCCGTGCGTCAACGTGCCCGGCTGGCACGACGACGCGGGCCTGCCGATCGGCCTCACGCTGACGGGGCCGCGCTTCTCGGACCGACGCGTGCTCGACGTCGCCGATGCGTTCGGCGAGGTGCTCGGCGTCTAGCGTCAGCCGACGCCCGACATCAATTCGATCGCGCGCGTCTCGTCGACGACCTCGGCGTACTTCGCCTGCAGGTCGAACAGGTTGGCTTCGTGCGGACCGCTGTCGCGGTCACCGCAGGCATCGCGCACGACATACGGCACGAAGCCGTTCTGGAGCGCGTCGAGCGCGGTGGCCCGGACACAGCCGGACGTCGAGAAGCCGGTGATCAGCAGGCAGTCGATGCCGGTCGCGGTCAGCGTTGCCGCGAGCGACGTGCCGAAGAAGGCCGATGCGTATTGCTTGACGACGATCACGTCGTCGTCGCGCGGCTGCAGCGTCGGCGGGAACGCCGCCAACGGCGAGTCGGGCAGGAAGGCCTTCAGCGCCGGGACCTTGCGGAAGAACAGGCCGCCGTCGATGCCCCCGGCCCGATACGCGACCGACGTGAACACGACGGGAATGCCGACCGCGCGCGCCTCGTCGGCCAGTCGCACGTTGCTCTCGAGCGCGGCGACGAAGGGGAGCGCGTACAGCGGACTGGACGGGTCGAGATAGGCCTGCACGACATCGACGATCAGCAACGCGGGACTGCGGCCGAACGGCAGATGGCCGGCGAAGCCTGCTCGTCGATAGTCGTCGTCGAGTGCGCCGATGGCGGTCGGTCGTGTCATGCCGGGTCTCGCGGTGGGTGGGGGTTGAGGCGGGCGGAGTCAGCATCGACGCCGGCCCGACGGCGGTCAAGCAGCTCGAGGCGAGTGTCCGCTCGTCGGACGCGTGATCGAACTTCGACTCGCTATCGAAGACCCTTCACCCGCTCCCAATTCGCCGGGTCGTCCGGATCGCCGCTTCCCTTGTAGCGTGCCTCGTCGGGATACGGGAACTGGACGCGCGTGCGGCGGATCCATTCGCGCGGGATCGGGAACGTCGGCGTGCTGTAGATCACGCCCGGGTTCTGCACCTGATGACCGATCAGACCCTCGGGAGCGACACCCCCTTCGACCCACTTCTCGAGTGCGCCCAGGTAGTCGATGTTGTCGCCGCCCTCGCTGTCGGCCGAGCAATGGCGCATGCCGGGCACCATGTACAGGCGATAGAAGTCGGTCGTCCTGTCAAGGCCGCCCATGGCGCGCGTGACGGTCTCGTAGTAGTCGACCGTTCCGGACGGCACGACCGACGTGTCGCTCCATCCCTGGAACGCGACGATCTTGCCGCCGCGCTTCTTGAACTCGCGCAGGTCGGGGTTCTGCGCGTTGTAGACCATCTCGGCCGCGTCGATCCGACTCCGGTCGCGATCGAAGTCGAGGTCCTTCAGTTGCCAGTCCGGCGACGGTGACGGATCGAAGCCGGCATTGCGGAAGAAGCTCGACATGAACGCGACGTACTGCGGCTGGCGCTCGCCGCGCGGCATGTAGTCGCCGATCCAGTTCAGCTCCGAGCCAGGCATCACGCCGCCCTGCGTGCCGATGGGACGGCCATCGCGCCCGACCGGTCCACCGTACATCTTGCGGGCAGCCTCGACCTGCGGCGCGGTGAGGCACCGATCGCCGCTCGCACCACCCTTGCACGCGAGCGCCGCGGGATCGAACCTGCAGCGGCGCGGGTCGCCGATCAGGCCGTCCTTCAGGCCATCGTTGAGGTCGCAGGCATCGACGACCGCCTGATGCAGCAGGCGCGCCTCGCGTTCCTGCAGGATGTATCTGCCTTCGACGTCCATGTTGGCGAGCGTCGTCCACGCGAGCTGCAGCCCGGACCCGGTCTCGCTGTGCGGCGCGGCGCCCGCGATGATCCCGTCGAAGTCCGACGGGAAGCGCTGCGCGAGCACGTAGGCCTGCCGGCCGCCGGTCGAGCAACCCATGAAGTACGCATGCGACGGCGGCTTGCCGAGGTAGGCCGCGGCGATGGCCTTGCCGGCGAGCGCCGCGAGATGCGTGCTGCGATAGCCGAACTCGACGCGCAGCTCGGTGTCCTCGCGCGCCCACTGCCAGTCGGCGAGGCCGGACCGATGACCCATGTCGGCGCTCATGCACGCGTAGCCGCGCCGCACGGCATCGAAGCACCACCACGGCGTCGTCACGCCGCACGCGCCGCCGCAGCCGCCCTGCGCGTACTTCCCGTTCCAGTCGTGGAGCGGCAATGCGAGCATGAAGTTGGTCCGGCCGACGTAGCCCTGCACCTTGCAGACCTCCGGCTCGTCCGCGTGCAGCGCCTCGATCGTCACCGACTGGAGCTGGGTCGGTGCGTCGGGGGTGCGACTGAAATCGGCGGTACGGAGCGCTTCGCAGCGGTCGCGCCCCCCGGCTGACGGGTCGGTCGTTTGCGCCGCGGCGCAGGCGACCGCGCTCAGCAGACCGAGCAAGGCTGCGGCACGAATCAAACGGAACGACGCGAGGAGGCGCATGAAGGAGCTCGACAAGGGCGTGGCAAATCGGCTCGATTGTGACGACCGGAGCGCGTTACCGCGCATGCGACAGGGCGCTTGTCCGTCCTGTAAGAACGCGACCGGACGACACGCCTCGGCAACCCGTTCCCGCCGGCCGATCACCGGTCCGTCGGTTCGTGCTGCGTATGCGTAACGGTCCAAGAATCGGTCCGTCCACCCTACGAGAATGTTTAAGTGATCTCCCACTGCTATGCCCCTTCGCGAAC
>CAXTPX010000163.1:0-6475 GCA_964246005.1 uncultured Burkholderiaceae bacterium
AACGAAGGGTTGAAGAGCGCGGCCACCGACTTGCCGAACACCGAAGCGCCGGTATGTCCGACGACCTGGTCCTTCGGACGGCCGACGAAGTCCTCGTAGGCCCGGTTCGAGTACAGGTGCACACCGGCCGGATCGAGGTAGGCGAGGGGCTGGGGAAAGTTCTCGATGAACGCCTCGACCCATTGCTGCTGGCGCGCGCGAGCGCTTTCGGCGAGCTTCGAATCGGTGATGTCGTACGCGATCGAGTAGATGCCGCGGGGCTTGCCGTCGTCCGAGTAATCCGCAACGAGGGACACCCGCATCCAGGCCGAATCGAGCGCATCGCTCTTCGCGCGGCGCTCGAACGTGACGCGTTCCCCACGCAATGCCGCCTGCGCGTACTTGAGCGACTCGTTGAGGATCTCCTGCCCGACCACGTCGACCGGCGTCTTGCCGATCACGTCGTCGACCGTGGCGAACCCGTAATCGCTGAGGAACCGCTGGTTGCAGTACTGATAGCGCAAGTCGACGTCGACGTAGGCGATCTGCGCGGGCAGGTTGTCGGTCAGGAAATGGATGCGCCGGTCGAGTTCCTGCACGGTCCGTTCCGCGCGCTTCCTGCCTTCGAGGCTGCGCGAGACGATCGCGACGCCGTCCACGGCGCCGCTTTCCGATACGAACGGGAGGTAATGGGCCTCGCGCCACTCGGTGAGGTCCCCGAAGACGCCAGGGCCTTCGCGCGTGAACGCCTCGCCGGCGAACGCGCGCGTGAGCGACTGCTCGAAGCGACCGCTGATTGCGACGCCGAGGACGTCGTCGACCGAGCGACCGACGAGCCGTTCGCGCGGCAGCCCCGAGCGCTCGACGAAGCTGTCGTTCGCGTAGCGCACCACGCGATCACGATCGAGGAACACGGTGGTCTCGGGAAGCTTCTCGGCGAATGCGCGAAAGCGTGCCTCGCTCTCCACCAGCTGCCGGTTCAACCCCGCCGATGGGTCGGTGTCGGTCAGCAGCACATAGACGCCGTTCTGCACGTCCTCGCGATCGAAACCGGGTCGGAACTCGACGTTGTACGAGCGCGCCGGCGAACCGGCGGCGGACAGTCGTCCGGGCTCGCCGCCATGGGTGCTGGCGTAGGGCCGCCCCGCAGCGGCCTCCGCGAGGCCGTGACGTGCCGCGTCGCCGAACGACCGGGACAGCGCGCCGGGTTCGCGGCCGACGACGGCCTGCTCGGTGACGCCGAACGCGTCGCAGAACGCGCGATTGACCCACTTCAGCAACCCGTCGTTGCCGATGAACAGCAGCGGCAGCGGCAGGCCCTCGATCAGTTCGCGCTGCTTCCGCTCGCGCTCGACGACGTCGTCCTGGGCGATGCGCAGTGCCGCGCGCATCGGCGCGTTGACGACGCTGCTGCTCAGCTGGAGCACCGTTGACTCGGTCGGGTCGAACGCGTCGTAACGGTCGGCCTGTCGACGGCCGAGCCGGTGCAGCACGCACAACACGCCGAGCACCCTGCCGGCCGCATCGCGCTGCGGCCGGTACTGCAGGCGGCCGAGGTCGCCGATCGCACCGACCGCGTCGTGCTGGCGGTGCGCGATGTCGATGTCGAGGCTCTCGCCGGCCAGGGCGCGTTCGGCGTAGGCACGCGCGTCGTCGCCCTGTCCCTCGATCGACACGTCGTCGATCGCCCGTCCGATCAGGTCGGCGCGTTCGCGTTCGAGAAGCGCGCAATACGCCGCGTTGGCGAATTGCAGGACCAGCGCGGGGTCGAAGAAGCCGAGCGGCGCGTCGATCCAGTCGATCGCGAGATGGATGAAGTCGCGCTGCTCGGCGGTGAGGTCGCCGGCGGGTGGCGAGGCCGCCCGTGCCTGGATCGGCAGATCGACACCGTCAGCGTCGGTCCGCTGCGGCTCAGCTCGATTGATGCGGTTGATCAGTTGTGCGAACAAGCGGCGGCCTCCTCGCCGATTATAGGCAGCGATCCAGCCCGGTGAACCGTCGAACGACGAATCGCCGGCCGGGAAACGACAGCCGCCGGACCTCGTGCGCGCCGCGGACCCCGCTCGTGATCGTCAGAACGAGCGGCGTTCCAGCTTGATCTCCTGCAGGATCGTCGTGGCGATCTCCTCGATGGACTTCGTCGTGGACGACAGCCAGCGGATGCCTTCGCGACGCATCATCGCTTCGGCCGCGGCCACTTCGTCGCGGCACGTGTCGAGCGCCGCGTACTTGCTGTTGGGCCGACGCTCGTGACGGACCTCGGCGAGCCGCTCGGGCAGGATCGACAGGCCGAACAGCTTGTGCCGGAACTGCGGCAGGGCCGACGGCAGCGACTGGCGTTCGAAATCTTCGGGGATCAGCGGATAGTTGGCGGCCTTGATGCCGTACTGCATCGCGAGGTAGAGGCTGGTCGGCGTCTTGCCGCTGCGCGATACGCCGACCAGGATCACGTCGGCGTCCGCGAGGCCGCCGTGGGTCTGGCCGTCGTCGTGCGCGAGCGAGAAGTTGATCGCCTCGATCCGCTGGCTGTATTCCTTCGAGTCGGCGATGTTGTGCGAGCGACCCATCGAATGCGTGGACTTGACGCCGAGCTCCTTCTCGAGCGGCTCGACGAAGGTCTGGATCATGTCGAGGAAGAGCCCGTGCGCGCAACGCACCGCGTAGTTGATCTCCGGATCGACCAGCGTCGAGAAGACGATCGGACGCAAATGGTCGACCCGCGAAACGTTGTTGATGCGCTCGATGACGTCCGCGGCCTTCTCCATCGTGTCGATGAACGGCACCCGCAGCTCCTTCAACGCGACGCCTTCGAACTGCGCGAGCAGGCTGTGGCCGAAAGTCTCGGCGGTGATGCCGGTGCCGTCCGACACGAAGAAGACCGTGCGGATCGCGGTCGGTGTCGGCGGGGAGTGGCGGCGAACGGTCACGGGGCGGAGGGATCGGCGGCGGGCTTCGTTGCGAAAAAAGCGTTTGGCGGCCCCGAGTTAGAATCGTCCGGCTCGATCGATCCACTCCTCCTCGCGCCACGCGGCCTCTGTCGGCCGTGGCGCAATCTAACACCACGAAAAGTCCAGCCTCCATGTCACAGCACGCGACACAGCACGCGAGAGTCATCGATTTCACGGAACTGCGTTCGACCGACGTCGATTCGGTCGGCGGCAAGAACTCTTCCCTGGGCGAGATGATCAGCCAGCTGGCGGGCGCGGGCGTGCGGGTGCCGGGCGGCTTCGCGACGACCGCGTCGGCGTACCGCGAGTTCCTGGCGCAGAGCGGCTTGAAGGATCGCATCGCCGAACGCCTCGCGACGCTGGATGCCGACGACGTGCGCGCGTTGGCCACGGCCGGCAAGGAGATCCGCGGCTGGATCGTCGAGACGCCGCTGACGCCGGACTTCGAGGCCGACGTACGCGCGTCGTTCGACCGCCTCGTGGCAGGCAATGCAGCGGTCACCTCGTTCGCGGTCCGTTCGTCGGCCACGGCGGAAGACCTGCCCGACGCCTCGTTCGCCGGGCAGCAGGAGACGTTCCTCAACGTCGTCGGGATCGACGACGTGCTGATCGCGATCAAGGAAGTGTTCGCGTCGCTCTACAACGACCGCGCGATCTCGTATCGCGTCCACAAGGGATACGCCGAGACCGAGGTCGCCCTGTCGGCCGGCGTGCAACGGATGGTCCGCAGCGATACCGGCGCCGCCGGCGTGCTGTTCACGATCGACACGGAGTCGGGCTTCGAGGACGTCGTCTTCATCACGTCGAGTTACGGCCTCGGCGAGACGGTGGTGCAGGGCGCGGTCAACCCCGACGAGTTCTACGTGCACAAGCCGATGCTCGCGGCCGGCAAGCGCGCGGTGATCCGTCGGCAGATCGGCTCGAAGCTGATCAAGATGGAGTTCGCGCCCGCCGGCTCGAAGGAGCGCGTGCGGACCGTCGACGTGCCGCTCGACCAGCGCAACCGCTATTCGCTGACCGACGCGGAAGTCATCGAGCTCGCGCAGTACGCGGTGATCATCGAGAAGCACTACGGCCGCGCGATGGACATCGAGTGGGGCAAGGACGGCCAGGACGGCAAGCTCTACATCCTGCAGGCACGGCCCGAGACGGTCCGATCGCAGATGAAGGCCGGCACGTCCGAGCAGAAATTCAAGTTGAAGGGCATGTCGAAGGTGCTCGCGCACGGCCGGGCCATCGGCCAGCGCATCGGCAGCGGCCCGGTGCGGATCGTCAGCGACCCGTCCGAGATGGACAAGGTCCAGCCGGGCGACATCCTGGTCGCCGACATGACGGACCCGAACTGGGAGCCGGTGATGAAGCGGGCGTCGGCGATCGTCACGAACCGCGGCGGTCGCACCTGCCACGCGGCGATCATCGCGCGCGAGCTGGGCGTGCCGGCGGTCGTCGGCTGCGGCGATGCGTCCGACACGTTGACCGAAGGCCAGATGGTGACGGTCTCGTGCGCCGAGGGCGACGAGGGACACGTGTACGAGGGCGTGCTCGAGATGGAAGTGACCGAGGTGACGCGCGGCGAGCTGCCCGTCATCCCGGTCAAGATCACGATGAACGTCGGCAACCCGCAACTGGCCTTCGACTTCCGTGCGATCCCGAACGAAGGCGTCGGCCTCGCGCGGCTCGAGTTCATCATCAACAACAACATCGGCATCCACCCGAAGGCGATCCTCGACTATCCGGACATCGATGCCGACCTGAAGCGGGCGGTCGACAGCGTCGCACGCGGCCACGAGTCGCCACGCGCGTTCTACGTCGACAAGCTCGCCGAAGGCGTGGCGACGATCGCGGCGGCGTTCTGGCCGAAGAAGGTCATCGTGCGGTTGTCCGACTTCAAGTCGAACGAATACAAGAAGCTGATCGGCGGCTCGCGCTACGAGCCCGACGAGGAGAACCCGATGCTGGGCCTGCGCGGCGCGTCGCGCTACCTGTCGCCCGACTTCGCCGAGTGCTTCGCGATGGAGTGCATGGCGATGAAGCGGGTGCGCGACGAGATGGGCCTGATCAACGTCGAGCTGATGGTGCCGTTCGTGCGCACCGTGACCGAAGCGAAGAAGGTCATCGCGCTCCTCGCCGAGCACGGTCTCGAGCGCGGCGCGCGCACCACGAGCGGGGACGCGGCCAGCGCGTTGCGCATCGTGATGATGTGCGAGCTGCCGTCCAACGCCGTGCTCGCCGACGCATTTCTCGAGCACTTCGACGGCTTCTCGATCGGCTCCAACGACCTGACCCAGCTCACGCTCGGCCTCGACCGCGACTCCGGTCTGGTCGCAGAGGGCTTCGACGAACGCGACCCGGCCGTCATGGCGCTGCTGCGTCAGGCGATCAAGGCGTGCACGTCGAAGGGCAAGTACGTCGGCATCTGCGGCCAGGGTCCCTCCGACCACCCGGACTTCGCGGAATGGTTGATGAACGAAGGCATCGAGTCGATGTCGCTCAACCCGGACACCGTGCTCGCGACCTGGAATCATCTGGCCAAGGTCGGCGCGCATTGACTTGCAGCAGCGATGATCGTCAGCGCAGAATCGCCGACTGGCGCAGGAGACGTTGATGAATGACATGACGGTGTGGTTCGTGATCGCGTTCATGCTGCTGATCGCTGAGTTGATGACGGGCACGTTCTATCTGCTGATGGTCGCCATCGGATGTGCGGTCGGGGGATCGGCGGCGCTGTTTGGCGCGGCGTTGCCGCTGCAATTGGCGAGCGGCGCGGCGATCGGCTTCGCGGCGACGATGATCCTGCGGCGCACGCGCTGGGGCCGGAACCGGCTGCACATCGATTCGGCCGAGAACCGCGACGTCAATCTCGACATCGGCGAAATCGTCCAGGTCGCGACCTGGCGGGACGGCACGGCCGACGTGCGTTATCGCGGCTGCCGCTGGGACGCGACGCTCGAGCCGGGCGCCGACCCACGACCCGGCGCGCAGATCATCAAGGCGATTCGCGGGAGCACGCTGGTCGTCGCGCCGCTTCCCTGACGGACGCGCCGAGCGTCGGCGCATCGTCAACGCAGTCACATCCCCCCATCGGTTCCGAAAGGCGCATCCATGCAAGGCGTCGGCATCGTCGCACTGGTTCTCTTCATCATCTTCGTCGTGTTCGCGGTGCAGACCATCAAGGTCGTCCCGCAGCAGCACGCGTGGATCGTCGAGCGTCTCGGCAAGTACCACGCGACCCTCGCGCCGGGGCTCAACATCGTCATTCCGTTCATCGACCGGGTCGCGTACAAGCACGTGCTGAAGGAGATCCCGCTCGACGTGCCGAGCCAGATCTGCATCACGCGCGACAACACGCAGCTGCAGGTCGACGGCATCCTGTTCTTCCAGGTCACCGACCCGATGCGCGCGTCGTACGGCACGTCGAACTTCATCGTCGCGATCACGCAGCTCGCGCAGACCACGCTGCGTTCGATCATCGGCAAGATGGAACTCGACAAGACGTTCGAGGAGCGCGACCACATCAACGCGAACGTCGTGTCGGCGCTCGACGAGGC
>CAXTPX010000164.1:0-6472 GCA_964246005.1 uncultured Burkholderiaceae bacterium
GAGCACGTGCTGCAGTTGCGCGGGCTCGTTGACCGTCCAGTCCTTCTGCGGCGCGAGACGGATGCGCGCGCCGTTCGCGCCGCCGCGCTTGTCCGAGCCGCGGAACGTGGAGGCCGACGCCCATGCGGTCGCGACGAGTTGCGGCACCGTGAGACCCGAGGCGAGGACCTTCGCCTTCAACGAGGCGACATCGGCGTCGTCGATCGGCGCGTGAGAAGCCGCGGGGATCGGGTCCTGCCAGATCAGTTCTTCGGCCGGCACGTCGGGGCCGAGGTAGCGGGCCCGCGGGCCCATGTCGCGATGGGTCAGCTTGAACCACGCCCGCGCGAACGCATCGGCGAACTCATCCGGGTGCTCGAAGAAGCGGCGCGAGATCTTCTCGTAGGCCGGGTCCACGCGGAGCGCGAGGTCGGTCGTCAGCATCGTCGGCGCGAGGCGCTTCGCCGGATCGTGCGCGTGCGGGATCGTTCCCGCGCCGGCGCCGTCCTTCGCGGTCCACTGCTGCGCGCCGGCCGGACTCTTCGTCAGTTCCCATTCGAAGCCGAACAGGTGTTCGAAGTACTCGTTGGTCCACTGCGTCGGCTTCGTGGTCCACGTGACCTCGAGGCCGCTCGTGATCGTGTCGGCGCCCTTGCCGGTGCCGTAGCTGTTCTTCCAGCCGAAGCCCTGCGCCTCGAGACCGGCCGCTTCGGGCTCGTGGGCGACGTGCTCGGCCGGCGCTGCCCCGTGTGTCTTGCCGAACGTATGGCCGCCCGCGATCAGCGCGACGGTCTCCTCGTCGTTCATCGCCATGCGCCCGAACGTGTCGCGAATGTCGATCGCGGCCGCGAGCGGGTCGGGGTTGCCGTCGGGTCCTTCGGGGTTGACGTAGATCAGGCCCATCTGCACGGCGGCGAGCGGGTTCTCGAGGTCGCGCGTGTGCGGCGCCTCGCTGTCGTCGTCCTTGACGAGCACGCCGTGACCCTCTTCGACGCCGGGCGACCCTTGCGAGTAGCGGATGTCGCCACCGAGCCACTTCGTCTCGCGACCCCAGTACACGTCCTGGTCCGGCTCCCACACGTCGGCGCGACCGCCGGCGAAGCCGAAGGTCTCGAAGCCCATCGACTCCAACGCGACGTTGCCGGTCAGGACGAGCAGGTCGGCCCACGAGATCGCGTCGCCGTACTTCTGCTTGATCGGCCACAAGAGACGACGAGCCTTGTCGAGGCTGACGTTGTCGGGCCAGCTGTTGAGTGGCGCGAAGCGCTGCTGCCCGCGACCCGCGCCGCCGCGCCCGTCGCCGATGCGATAGGTGCCGGCGGCGTGCCAGGCCATGCGGATGAAGAGCGGTCCGTAGTGGCCGAAGTCCGCCGGCCACCAGTCCTGCGAATCGGTCATCAGCGCGGCGAGGTCCTGCTTCAGCGCTGCGAGGTCGAGGGACTCGAAGGCCTTCGCGTAGTCGAAGTCCTTGCCCATCGGGTCGGACTTCGACGAGGGCTGATGGAGGAGGTCGACGCGCAGCGCCTCCGGCCACCAGTCGCGATTGGTCGTGCCGCCGTTGGCGCCGTGGCCGAACGGGCATTGGGTCTGGGCAGGATCTCTTGGCATGTGAAAACTCCTCGGTCGTTCTTCGAAATAGGATAGGGATTCTCTTTCAGAAAACTCAGATGACAAAAGGAAATCTATTCAATCTGCTCCATAGCCGGTCACACCAGCGGCACCGGCGCGGTCCGGCAGCGAAGAATCGCTTCGAAGGAAGGCCGGACGTCTCGATGCTACGGCGCAACGGCGCGGTGCCCAAGCCCTGGTTGACGGTCGAGGCAACGGCGACACTCGTGCATCGGTCGTGCCGGCGGTGACGCGGCAAGGCACGCGGCAAAGCGTCGGGACCCGAAGGAGACGACATGACCGCCCGCAAGACAGACAGGATTTCCACGCCCGCAGTTCGCAAGGTGGCCAAGCGCACGGCCGTGATCGACAACGCCCCGGCAACGCTGCCCGAAGCGATGACCGGCAGAGCGAGCCCCGCGAAAGCGGCGGTCGGCGACGAGCCGGTCTTCGCGTACATCGCGAGCCTGCCGCAGCTGCAACGCGGCATCGCCGAACGGGTCGATGCCTTGGCCGCCGAGACGCTGCCCGGCCTGCAGCGCTCCGTGAAGTGGGGCCTGTCGTACTACGGCGTCGGCGACGGCTGGTGCTTCTGTTGCGGCGGCTTTGCCAGCCACGTCAAGTTGATGTTCATCAATGGCGTCGCCCTGGTGCCGGTACCGCCGGTCACGCCCGTCGGGATGGGGAGGGCCACGCGGGGCGTGGAGCTCGAATCGGTGGACGACCTCGACGAACGCGAGATCGCGACCTGGATGAAGCAAGTCACGGCCGTTCCCGGTGTCGGGGGAAAGCGCTAGCGCACTCGACCGGCCCGCAGCACGGCTGTTGCCGCCCTGCGGTCCGCGCTGCCGGCGCCAGCGAGCTTGTACGGTTCGAGCACGCTCCAACGTGTGGAACCTGTCTGCTGGATGAGGGACACGCTCGCGAAAGCGATGGATGGCCGATTCGAGAAGAGCCCTGCGTCGCGCAATCGGTCAGGCGCCTTCGGATTGCGTGGATGAGCGAGGGTGATATGCGGTGCTCGACGTGGCGCCCGACCGGAACCGAGCACGAACCGACGGAGCGCATGGAACTCCTCTTCCCCGGCCGCGCAGGGTAAAAGATGCCGTGCCCCTGAAACGGTTCGGGCGTCCCGAAACCAAGATGGACAGGCCCGGCAGCGGCAGCCGAAAGCCGCGCCCGAAAGACCGCCGGTTCCACGCCAAGGAGTTCATCCTCCCGGCAAAGTCACATGAGCCGCGATCAACGCTGCCTGAACGGGGTCGAGCAACCGACGCGCGGCCTCCAACTGCTCGCTGGCAGGCGGCGGAACGAACAGCGTGAGTTGGTGGCGAATGTTCAAGGCGCTGGAACGTCAAGGTACGTACACCGACGGGGACAAGACGACCAGGATCGCAGGTTCATCGCATCGTCTTCGGGTTGAACGGCGCACCGGAGAACGAAGCGCCCGGGTGCGGCGTGCTGCGCCCGCGGCGCAGGGCGCGCAGCCTTCGTGGCGTCCGCTCGATGGACGAAGTCCGGTGATACCCTGACAGAAGTCACGGGTCGGTGAACTCCCAAGTGGTCGCGCCATCGAAACGACGAACCCGCACGGAGGCAATGAGTTCCGGATCGAAGTTGGCCAGGTTCACTCCATGCCTTCCGTCGGATGTCGGCTGCAATGGTTCCCAGTGCGTGACGCAACCGCAGTTCCTGCAACGAATGGTGCGCAGGGTCCTGTCGCCCCAGACGTACTCGGCGGTCGATTCAGGATGGCCGGTGATCTCGACGCTACCGAACTTGAAGTAGACCCACGGCCCACCGATGCGACGGCACAGGGAGCAGTTGCAGGCAGTGGCGACCTCCGGCGTGGACGGTAGTAAGAGTTGAACCGAGCCGCAGTGACATGACCCCTTGTGCATGGCAAGCCTCGCTAAACCAAGTCAGCAAGCCGGATGCGACGCCGGTGCTCGTAACGATTCACTTCGGCGGCCGTGCCGCGGTCCGCTGGAACGACTTGAACTCTTGATCTCCGGCGCGCTGGCGCTTTCCGATTGGAAGGCCGAAGGTCGACGGACGCACGTCACCGTTCACAGTCACGACCGTCTGCCGAACACCGACCCGGGGAGAACGTGGATTGCTTCAGCGTCGGCTCAGGCTCTTCGCGCCCAATCATTCAATTGCGCCACGGTTGCCGTGATGCCACCGCACGCGATGATCGTCGCGTCCCTCGGCTCTTGCAATTGGGGCACGCGCTCGTACGCGACTGCCAGCGCCGCACCGCAAGCCGGCTCGACCACGATTCGATGGTCGTCGATGAACCGCCGACATGCGTCGACCGCGACCCGGTCGGACACGACGACGCTGACCAGTGGATGCTGACGCGCAACGACGAACGCCTGTTCGCATACCTGCTTCGCCCCGAGCGACGTCGCGATGCTGGTGATCGCGTCGAGGGTGACGCGATGACCCGCACGCAGCGACGCGCTCAATGACGCGGCGCCTTCGGTCTCGACCGCGATGATCGGCACGTCGGCCCATCCGTTGCGACGCAATGCCTCGACGACGCCGTACAACAGCCCGCCACCACCGACCGACAGCACGATCGCCCCGGGCTTCGGCCCCTGCCGCGCCATCTCGTCGATCATCGTCGCGTGACCGTGCCACAACGATGGATCGTCGAACGGGTGAAGGAACGCATCGCCATCGCCCACCATCGACTGCGCGAGCGCGTTGGCCTCCTGCCACGAGGCGCCATGCACGATCAGCGTCGCGCCTTCGGCCTCGATCGATCGCTTCGCGCGTTCGGTCGTGCTCTCGGGCACGACGACCACCACCGGCACCGACAGGCATCGGCCCGCGTACGCCACCGCGATGCCGGCGTTGCCCCCTGACGACGACAGGAAGCGTCGTGCACCCCGTTCCGCATGAGCCTCGCAGGCGGCGCCTAGGCCGCGGATCTTGAACGAGCCGGGCGGCTGCAATGCCTCGAGCTTCAACCGGATGGCGATGCCCGCCGCGAGCGACAGCGGACGGGATGCGATCAGTGGCGTCTCGAGGTGGAGCGGCATGATTTGCGATGGAATCGGGCGTCGAACACGATGGTAACGATCGTTGCGTCGACGGTACGCCGCAGCCCATACCCGTTGACCCCTACCGCGATCACGGCCACGCTTCGACGCGTCGTCAAAACAACAATCGAGGAGACAACATCGTGCCGATCCCGCCATCGCCGTTCAAGCGCATCGCCGCCATCGGCGCCCTCGGTGCCTGCCTCACGCTGCACGCACCATCGTTCGCGCAAGCCATCCCCACCGCCGCACCCGAGTCCGTCGGCCTGTCGCAGGCCCGCCTCGACAAGGTCAAGGCCTACCTGCAGGGCGAGGTCGACCAGAACCGCATCCCTGGCGCGATCGTGATGATCGTGCGCGACGGCAAGCTCGCGTACTCGCAGGCCGTGGGCTTCCAGGACAAGGATGCCGGCAAGCCGATGACGAAGGACGCGATCTTCCGCATCTACTCGATGACGAAGCCGCTCGTCGCGGTGGCCGCGATGATCCTGGTCGAGGACGGCACGCTGCAACTCGCCGATCCGATCTCGAAGTTCCTGCCCGAGTTCGCGAAGCCGGTCGTCAGCGTCCCAACCACCGATGCGGCCGGCGTGACGACCTACGCGACGGTGCCGGCCGCACGACCGATCACGGTCCACGACCTGCTGCGACACACGTCGGGCATCGGGTACGCCGAGCTGACGAAGAACCCGACGATCAAGCAGGCCTTCATCGACGCCGGTGTCTACCAGACGACCGAGGCCGGCGGCATCGACTACGACAGCCGCCGCGTCACGCCGGCACAGGAGGTCGCCGGCCTCGCGAAGGCGCCGTTGTCGACGCAGCCCGGCACCAACTGGGAATACGGCATGTCGGTCGACGTGCTCGGTCGTGTCGTCGAAGCCGCGAGCGGCATGCGCCTGAACGCGTTCCTCGACCAGCGTCTCTTCAAGCCGCTGAAGATGACGGACACCGGCTTCCAGGTCCCGGCCTCGCAGGTCGCTCGCATCGCGCAGCCGCTTGCGCTCGATCCGCTGACCAACGCTGCCAACGGCAAGATGCTCGACGTGACCATCGCGCCGGCCAACGACTCGGGTGGTGCCGGCGGCGTGTCCACTGCGCCCGACTACCTGCGCTTCGTCGACATGCTGCTCCGCGGTGGCGAGCTCGATGGCCAACGCATCCTGAGTCCGATGACGATCAGGCTGATGACGTCGGATGCGCTCGGCTCGCGGACCGCGCTGCCGTTGACACCCGGTGAGTTGCTGATGGGCGTGCCGGGGTACACGTTCGGCCTCGGCTTCGCGGTGCGGCAGGGTCCCGGCCTCGCGAGCGTGTCCGGGTCCGAAGGCGAATACCTGTGGGCCGGCGCGGGCGGCACGTTCTTCTGGGTCGACCCGAAGGAGAAGCTCGCGGTCGTCGTGATGATGCAGGCGCCCGGCGCGATCCGGCCGTATCACCGACGTGCGCTGAAGCAGATCATCGAGTCGGCCATCGTGCGTTGACCGTCGGCCGTCGTTCCCGCGCACGCGGGCCGGCGTCGTGAGGCTTGCGACAAGGCAACGACACTGGGTCCCCGCCTTCGCGGGGACGACGCAGGCTAAATCGCGCCGATCTCATCGAGGAGAATGAAATGCAGCACGGATTGATTCGCATCGTCACTGTCGCGTTGGGCCTGGTGCTCGCACCCCTGGCCCACGCGTTCGACGGCACCGTCGAGAAGAAGGTCTTCACGATCCCGAGCTTCACGACCGTCGGCGGCAAGACCATCAAGAACGTCCGCATCGGCTACGCGACCTACGGCACGCTGAACGCCGCCGGCACCAACGCGATCGTCGTCGCGCACTACTTCTCCG
>CAXTPX010000165.1:0-6463 GCA_964246005.1 uncultured Burkholderiaceae bacterium
GATAGAACGCGTAGAAGTCGGGGTTGGTGCCGAAAGCCTGCGAATAGATCGCCGACGCGCGGGCATCGCCCTCGCCCTTCGTGCGTTCGGCGTCGCGATACGCTTCGGCGATCGTCACCTCGCGCTGTCGGTCCGCGTCGGCCCGAATCTTCTCGGACTCGGCGGAGCCGGTCGAACGCAACTCGTTGGCGACCCGATGGCGCTCGGCTTCCATGCGGCTGTAGATCGAGGCGCTGATCTCCGGCAGCAGGTCCACCCGCTTCAGGCGCACGTCGACGATCTCGACGCCGATCTGCTTGGCTTCATCGGCGACCTTCTGCTTGATCGCCGACATCACCTGCTCGCGTTCGCCCGAGACCACTTCGTGCGTGGTGCGCTTCGTGATCTCTTCGTTCAGCGCGGCCTTGATGATCTGGCCCATGCGGATCACCGCGCGGTCCATGTCCGCACCGATGCTGATGTAGTACTGCTTCGGGTCGACGATGCGCCACTTGACGAACGTGTCCACCAGGACGTTGCGCTTCTCCGACGTGATGAAGCGCTCGGCCTCGGGCGTGTCGATCGTGAGGATGCGCTTGTCGAGGAAGACGACGTTCTGGAACGGCGGCGGCAGCTTGAAATGGAGGCCAGGTTCGCGGATCACGTCCTTGATCTCGCCGAAGCCGAACAGGATCGCGTAGCGGCGCTGGTCGACGACGTAGAAGGTCGACGACAGGACCATCAATGCGATCAGGACGCCGAGGACGACGACGATGATGCGGTTGATCATCGGACGTCCCGATCACGACTGCGCATGCTCTCGCGCGACCGCGGGTCGGGGTCGGACGTACCACCCGCACCGGATACGCCGACGGACGACGAGGCCACCCCGGGCGTCGGAGCCGTCGGCGACGCCGACGACACGTTGGGCTGACTGCCGGCGCGTGCACTGTCCTGGGCCGCCTGCTGCAGCAGCTTGTCGAGGGGCAGCATCAGGAGGTTGCTGCCGGACCGCGCATCGACCATCACCTTCACCGCGTTCGAGTAGATCTCCTGCATCGTGTCGATGTACAGCCGCTGGCGCGTCACTGCCGGCGCCTTCGCGTATTCGGCGACGACCTGCCCGAAGCGGCTCGCGTCGCCTTCGGCCTGCGCGATCACGCGCTGCTTGTAGCCGTCGGCTTCCTGCAGCAGTCGCGACGCATTGCCGCGTGCGCGCGGAATGACGTCGTTGGCATAGGCCTGCCCTTCGTTCTTCGCGCGTTCGCGATCCTGCCCGGCCTTGACCGCATCGTCGAACGCCGCCTGCACCTGCTCGGGCGGCTGCGCGTTCTGGATCGTGACGCTGGAGATGAGGATGCCGGTCTTGTAGCGATCGAGGATCTGCTGCGCCAACTGCTGCGCCTGGATGGCCGCCTGCTCTCGGCCTTCGTACAGCACGAGATCCATCTTGCTGCGACCGACGATCTCGCGGATCGCGGTCTCCGCCGACTGCTTGACCGCCTCGTCGGGGTTGCGATTGTTGAACAGGTAGTCGGGCGCATCCTTCAGTCGGTACTGCACCGCCATCTGCACGTCGATGATGTTCTCGTCGTCGGTCAGCATCAGCGATTCGCGCGGCACCTTCGTGCGCAAGCTGCCGGAGTAGCCGACCTCGACCGTCCGGACGCCCGAGATGTTGACGATCTCGTTGCTCTGGATCGGATACGGCAGACGCCACTGGATGCCCGCACCGGTCATCGACTTGTAGCGACCGAACTGCAGGATGACCCCGGTCTGCCCTTCCTGCACGATGAAGAAGCCGCTCAGCAACCAGATCACGATGACGGCCGCGAGCACGATGCCCGCGATGGTCTTGGTGCTGCGTCCGTTCGGCGTGAAGCCCGAACCGCCGGGCAACTCGCGCGGTCCGCCCTTGCGTCCGCCGAACAGCGACGACAGACGTCGGTTGAGGTCGCGCCACAGCTCCTCCAGGTCCGGAGGGCCATCGCGGCGCCCGGGCCGTCGGGGATCGGGGCCGCCTTCGGTGAAGACGAGGGGGCCGTGCACGTCGAAAGGGGTCAACACCGGTCGGGGATTCAGGTTCGTGGGACGGGAATGGAGCGCTTGCTCTGCCGGTCTGGACGGCCGCGAGTCCGGCCGAAGGACACACGCGTTCCTCTGCTGGGCACGCGGAAACTACGCACTCGACGTTTCCGGCCCGAGGCCGTCGACGGCGAACCGCTCGTCGTCCTGCCGGAATGCGGCCTGAGGCTTGCTGTCGCGCTCTTCGCGAATCGCCGTGGCCGCTTCGACGAGCGCGGTGCGCAACTCGGAAAGACCCGCACCGGACTTCGCACTCAACGAAACGCGGCGGATGTTATCACGCACATCCCGGTCGACCGAAGGCGGCAGATCGACCGCATCGATCTTGTTGAACACGACGATCTGCGGGATGTCCGCCGCGCCGATTTCCGCAAGGACGGCATTGACCTGCTGCATCTGCTCGGTCCGCTGCGGACTCGCCACGTCGACCACGTGCAGCAACAGGTCGGCATGCGCCGTCTCCTCGAGCGTCGCCTTGAAGGCGTCGATCAGCGAGTGCGGCAGTTCGCGGATGAAGCCGACCGTGTCGGACAACACGATCTGCCCCGCGCCTTCGACGTAGAGACGGCGCGACGTGGTGTCGAGCGTGGCGAACAACTGGTCGGCAGCGTAACTGTCGCCGTGGGTCAGCGCGTTGAAGAGCGTGGACTTGCCGGCATTCGTGTAGCCGACCAGGGCGACGGTGATCGAGGCGCCGCGATTGCGCGCCCGACGTTGCGTGGCACGTTGCCGGCCGAGCTTCTCGAGCTTTTCCTTCAGCGCCTTCACGCGGTCGCCGATCAGGCGCCGGTCGCTTTCGAGCTGCGTCTCGCCCGGTCCCCGCAGGCCGATACCGCCCTTCTGGCGCTCCAGGTGGGTCCAGCCGCGAACCAGCCGCGTCGCGAGATGACTGAGTTGCGCGAGTTCGACCTGCACCTTGCCGTCGTGACTCTTCGCACGCTGCGCGAAGATGTCGAGGATCAGGGCTGTACGGTCGACCACGTTGATCTGCAGCTTCCGCTCGAGGTTGCGTTGCTGCGCAGGCGACAGCGCGTGATCGAAGATGACGAGGTCGATCTCGTCCGCCTCGACCTGCGCGGCGATCTCGTCGACCTTGCCGGAGCCGATGAACGTCGTGGCGTCGGGGCTGCGACGCTTCGCCGTGATCGTCGCGAACGGCTCGGCGCCTGCCGAGCGGACGAGCAACCTCAGTTCCTCGAGACTCGCCACCGCGTCGCTGCGACCGAAGTCGACCGACACCAGCAGCGCCTTCGGCAGGCCGGCCGGTCGCTCGCCCTCGACGCGCTGATGGATGCCGCGGGACGCCGGCTCCGCGTCGAGGCCCGCATCGACGCGCACTTCGACCTGGGCTTTCGCACGCTTCCCGGGCGCGTCCGACTTGCCCCGCGCCTTCTCCCATTCGAGTACGCCTTCGATCTGCGCGCGCGTGGACGCTTTCACTCGGGCGTCTGCTCCACGGCGAAGTTGACGGCGCGCGCCGGCACCACGGTCGAGATCGCGTGCTTGTAGACCATCTGCGTCACGGTGTTGCGCAGCAGGACGACGTATTGATCGAACGACTCGATCTGCCCCTGCAGCTTGATCCCGTTGACGAGGTAGATCGATACCGGAATGTGTTCCTTGCGCAAGGCATTCAGGAACGGGTCTTGTAGTAGTTGGCCCTTGTTGCTCATCGAGTAACTCCGGAGGATTGTTTGAAGACTGGCGCGGCGGGTCGAGGAGGCACCCCGCTCATTTGGAGATCGCTGTGGAGGATTCAACGCCCGAAACGCGTATCGACCTGCAAGCAGTTCGAACCCGCATCGGCGAAATCAATGTAATCGATTTCACAGGCACCCGCCATGCAGGCGGACGACCGGCAGTGCGTGCCCGGTGTTCAGCCGTTCGCGTGCGACACGAACGGGTTGCGCGTCGATCGGAACTCGACGCGCAATGGAGTGCCCTGCAGCGAGAAAGTTTCGCGGAAGCTGGCTTCGAGATATCGACGATACGTCTCCGGCACCTGGTCCAGTCCGTTGCCGTGGATCACGATCACGGGGGGATTCTGTCCACCCTGATGTGCATAACGCAGCTTCGGCCTCGACATCCCCCGCCGCGGCGGGGTCTGCTTGTCGACCGCCTCGACCAGCGCACGCGTGAGCTTCGGCGTCGCGAGCTTCGTGAAGGCGGCGACGGCCGCGCCATCGACCGAGCGCATCACGGCGCCGAGTCCCTGCCCCTTCAATGCCGAGATGAAATGCGTCTTCGCGAACGACAGGAACTGCAGCTTGCGGGCCGCGTCACGCTTGATGCGCTCGCGCTCGTAGTCGTCGAGCCCGTCCCACTTGTTGATCGCGACGACCACTGCGCGACCGGACTCGACCACGAAGCCGGCGATGTGCGCATCCTGGTCCGAGATCTCCTGACGCGCGTCGAGCACCAGCACCACCACGTTCGCATCGGCCACCGACTGCAGCGTCTTGACCACCGAGAACTTCTCGACGGCCTCGAACACCTTGCCGCGGCGACGCAGCCCCGCGGTGTCGATCAGCGTGTACTGCTTGCCGTCGCGATCGAAGTCGATGTGGATGCTGTCGCGCGTCGTGCCCGGCATGTCGAAGACGATCACGCGCTCTTCGCCGAGCAGCGTGTTGACGAGCGTCGACTTGCCAACGTTGGGCCGACCGACGATCGCGATCTTGATGCGACGTGGTCCGTTGTCGATCTCCTCGTCGATCGCTTCCGCCTCGTCGACGGGTGCAATGCGATCGAGCAGCAGCTCGACGAGTTCGCGAACGCCGTCGCCGTGCGCCGACGAGATCGCGACCGGTTCACCGAGGCCGAGCTCGTGGAACTCGGCGGTGACCGTTCCGTGCCGCATGCCTTCGGCCTTGTTGACCGCGACGATCAGAGGACGACCGGCCTTCCGCAAGTCGTCGGCGATCGCCTGGTCCGATCCCGTCAGACCGCTCCGCCCGTCGACGAGGAAGATCAGCGCGTCCGCCTCGGCGATGGCCTGCCGCGTCTGCTTGGCCATCTCGTGGACGATGCCCTCCTTCGCGACCGGCTCGAAGCCGCCGGTATCGATGATCAGGAACGGCCGCTCGCCCATGCGGCCGGTGCCGTAGTGCCGATCGCGCGTCAGGCCGGGCATGTCGGCGACCAGCGCATCGCGCGAGCGCGTCATGCGGTTGAACAACGTCGACTTGCCGACGTTGGGCCGCCCGACGATCGCGATCACCGGCAGCGGCTTGTCCGCCTTCATCGCGTTGACCTCGGACGCATCATCATTCGGCCACGAACGCGTAGAGGTCGCCGCCCTGCGTCTGGAACAGCACACCGGGCGCGCTGCCGACCGAGAACGACCGCGGCGCGACCAGCAGCGCCGACCCATCGGTCGTGGATCGTGCGATCAACGACCCGTCCTCGCGCGACAGCCAGTGCACGAAGCCCTTGTAGTCGCCGACCACGATCGCACGACCGACGGACGCCGGCGCCGTGAGCTTGCGATAGGCGACCTTGTCGGCCTTCCAGATGACGGTGCCGGTGGTTCGCGTCAACGCATTGACCATCGAGTTGTCGTCGGTGAGGAAAGCGAACCGCCCGTCGATCTCGATACCGGTCGAGGTCGACAGGTCGCGGCTCCAGATCGCGTTGCCGGTGCTGATGTCGAAGCAACCCGCGCGACCCTGGAACGCGGCCGCGCAGACCTCGCGACCGGAGACGACCGGCGTGCCGACGACGTCGGCGACGCGTTCGAGTTCGGTCGATCCTTTCGGCACGGCCACCGACGCGTCCCAGCGCAACGTGCCGGTCGCGACGTTCAGCGCCGACAGGCGACCGCCGGGAAAGCCGAGGAACAGCAGGGCGCCATCCATCACGATGCCGGGATTGGTTCGCAGGATCAGCGGCTGTGTCGTGCGCTGGTAGACCCAGCGTCGACGACCGGTCTCGGCGTCGTACGCGATGACGCGGTTGTCGGTGGTCCGGACCACGATCAGGCCCTGGCCGACGGCCGGGGCGCTCAGCACCTCGGTGTTCGTCGGGACGCGCCATTGCGGCTTTCCATTGTTGTCCAGCGCGATCACGTCGCCGGTCTCGGTGACGACCGCCGACATGTTGCCGTCCGAGCCGACGCCCGCGGCGAGCGGCACGTCGAGGTCCGTGCGCCACACGAGCGCACCGGTGGCGAGGATGCGTCGCTCGACGACGCCCTTGCCGCCGGCCGCGACGACGTCCGGCCCGATCAGCGCCGGCGAGAAGAAGTAGCGACCCGCCTTGCCGAGGCTCGCGTTCCACAACGGCTTGACGGACAGCGTCGGCTTCAGTTCGGTCAACTGCGTCGGCCGGTTCTTCGGCGCCGTGCTGAAGATGTAGGTGTCTTCCCACCACGCGCAGCCGCCCAACGCGAGCAACGACG
>CAXTPX010000166.1:0-6441 GCA_964246005.1 uncultured Burkholderiaceae bacterium
CGTCATTCTCACCGACGCGATGCCGCGGGTGATCGAGAGTGCGCTGACGCCGCTGGCGATCGGCCGTGGCCTCACGCTCGCATTGCTCGACGCGTCGACGCCGCTCCGCGACGTGTTCGCGCGTCAGATGATGAACGGACGTCGCTAGGGTCGTGACGGCGTACGGACAGCGTGGCAATGGCAGGGGCCTGCCACGTCGCGACCCGCTCTGCAAGCACGCGCCACGAGAATATTTTTGCGTGTGGGGTCGCCCGTCGGCCGAGGCCTTGCCGCTAGAATGGTCCCCCCGTTCGCGCTGCAAAGCATCCCTTGCGATGTGCTCGTGACGCAGCCGCGACCGCTTCCCCTTTCCGTTCTTTTGCTGGATCGCTCGATGCCCCTGGCCTCCCTGGCAATCAGTTCCGATGGCTCGAGCGCCCCGCACGCGGGTCCGCAGGTCGGTCCGTATCGCCTCGCCAACCGCGTCTTCGTCGCGCCGATGGCGGGCGTGACGGACCGTCCGTTCCGGCGCCTGTGCAAGCAGCTCGGCGCGGGTCATGCGGTGTCCGAGATGGCCGCGTCGAATCCGCGACTGTGGGCCACCGTCAAGAGCGCCCGACGCATCGATCACGCGGGCGAACCCGAGCCGAAGACGGTCCAGATCGCCGGGGGCGATCCGGCGCTCCTGGCCGAATGCGCGCGCTTCAACGTCGACCGCGGCGCGCAGATCATCGACATCAACATGGGTTGTCCCGCGAAGAAGGTCTGCAACGCGGCTGCGGGTTCGGCGCTGCTGGCCGACGAGGCACTGGTCGCTCGCATCCTCGACGCGGTCGTCGCCGCGGTGACGATCCCGTCCGGCGTGCCGGTCACGCTGAAGTTCCGCACCGGTCCGCATCGGCAGGCGCGCAACGCATTGCGGATCGCGGCGATCGCCGAGCGCGCCGGGGTCGCGATGCTGACGTTGCACGGCCGCACGCGGGCCGACCTCTTCAACGGCGCGGCCGAATACGAGACCGTCGCGGCGGTCAAGGCGCGCGCCGGCATCCCGGTCGTCGCGAACGGCGACATCGACAGCCCCGAGCGTGCGGCGTCCGTGCTCGCAGCGACCGGCGCCGACGCCGTGATGATCGGTCGCGCCGCGCAGGGTCGCCCGTGGATCTTCCGCGAGGTCGCGCACTACCTCGAACACGGCACGCACCGCGCGCCCCCGTCGATCGGCGAGGTTCGCGCGTTGCTCGCGTCGCATCTCGACGAGCACTACGCGTTCTACGGAACGCTCACCGGATTGCGCACGGCGCGCAAGCACATTGGCTGGTACGTCGAGGCGTTGCCGGGCGGCGAGGCGTTCCGCGCCCGCATGAACACCATCGACGACTGCGACGCGCAACGCACGGCGGTCGACCGGTTCCTGATGGAACTCGGCGACAACCAGACGGACCTGCCGCTCGCGTGCGAACCCTTCCGCGAAGCGGCCTGATCGCGCGACCGTCATGAGCCGTGAATCGATCGAGGCGTGCGTGCGCCACAGCCTGCAGAAGTATCTGAGCGACCTCGACGGCGAGGCGGTGACCAACGTCTACGAAATGGTGATGCGCACCGTCGAAAAGCCGGTGCTCGAAGTCGTGATGGCGCATGCGGCGCACAACCAGTCGCAGGCCGCGACCATCCTCGGCATCAACCGCAACACGTTGCGCAAGAAGCTCGGCGAGCACGGTCTGTTGTGACGCGTCGATGATCCGTCGCGCGCTGCTTTCCGTCTCCGACAAGACCGGTATCGTCGACTTCGCCAAGGTGCTGGTCGAGCACGGCGTCGAGCTGCTGTCGACCGGTGGCACTGCACGGTTGCTGACAGAAGCCGGACTCCCGGTTGTCGAGGTCGCCGACTACACCGGCTTTCCGGAGATGCTCGACGGCCGCGTCAAGACGCTGCATCCGAAGGTGCACGGCGGCCTGCTCGCACGCCGCGACGTCGCGGCGCACATCGCGGCGATCGACAAGCACGGGATCCGGGCGATCGACCTCCTCGTCGTCAACCTGTATGCGTTCGAGGCAACGGTCGCTGCGGCCGACTGCACGCTCGACGACGCGATCGAGAACATCGACATCGGCGGCCCCGCGATGGTCCGGTCGGCGGCGAAGAACTGGAAGCACGTGGCGGTCGTCACCGACGCGTCGCAATACGACGCGGTCGCCGACGAGATCGCGAATGACGGCGCGGTCACGGAAGCCACGCGCTTCGAGCTCGCAGTGGCGGCGTTCGATCGCATCGCCCGCTACGACGGCGCGATCAGCAATTACCTTTCATCGCTGCAGCCGGACGGCACGCGGAGCGCGTTCCCCGGTCAGAGCAACGGGCAGTTCGTCAAGCTCCAGGACCTGCGCTACGGCGAGAACCCGCACCAGGCCGCCGCGTTCTATCGCGACCTCTATCCTGCACCGGGGTCGCTGGTCGAGGCGCAGCAGTCGCAGGGCAAGGCGATGTCGTACAACAACATCGCGGATGCGGACGCCGCCTGGGAGTGCGTGAAGAGCTTCACGGCGCCTGCTTGCGTCATCGTCAAGCACGCCAACCCGTGCGGCGTCGCGCTCGGCGACGATGCGGCAGGCGCTTATGCCAAGGCATTCAGGACGGACCCGACGTCGGCCTTCGGCGGCATCATCGCGTTCAACGTCGAGGTCGACGAGGCGGCGGCCCAGCTCGTCGCGAAGCAGTTCGTCGAAGTGCTGATCGCGCCGTCGTTCAGCGAAGCGGCGATGAAGATCGTCGCGACGAAGGCGAACACGCGCGTGTTGCGCATCGCGCTGCCACCCGGTGGCGCGACGCCCTGGCTGCAGGGACGCAACCAGCAGGACGTGAAGCGCGTGGGCTCGGGGCTCCTCGTGCAGGACGCGGACAACGCCAAGCTCGACGTTACGGCGTTGCAGTGTCCGACGCGCGTCCAGCCGACCGACGCGCAGCGCGCCGACCTGCTGTTCGCGTGGACCGTCGCGAAATTCGTCAAGTCGAACGCGATCGTGTTCTGCGCCGACGGCATGACGCTCGGCGTCGGCGCCGGCCAGATGAGCCGCATCGACTCGGCGCGCATCGCGTCGATCAAGGCCGAACATGCGGGGCTGTCGCTGCAGGGTTCGGTGGTCGCGTCCGACGCGTTCTTCCCGTTCCGCGACGGCCTCGACGTGGTGGCCGATGCCGGCGCGGTGTGCGTGATCCAGCCCGGCGGCAGCGTGCGCGACGCGGAGGTGATCGCGGCGGCGGACGAACGCGGCATCGCGATGGTGTTCACGGGGGTGCGGCACTTCCGGCATTGAGGGAAGCACCGAAGCATTGCGCTCCCCGCAGCAGACGCGGATACAGTATTACGTCTGTAATAACAGGGGGTCGCGATGCAGCTGCCCAAGCTCACGCAAGTCGGCAATTCGGTCGGCGTCATCCTGCCCAAGGAACCGCTCACGAAGCTCCGGGGGGAAAAGGGGAATTCGGTCTATGTGACCGAAACGCCCGAAGGCTCGGTCCTGACGCCTATGACCTGTCGATCGGCTTCCAGGTCGAAGCCGGACGCCAGTTCATGCGCGACGACCACGGCACAAACTGCAATACGGTGAGCCGGACATTCACGAGCTCGCTGCTGCCTACGCGTACGGCTTCGTCAGGAAACATGCGTTCATCGACGGCAACAAGCGCGCTGCACTGTTCGCCCCGGGTGCGTTCCTCGATATCAATGGCTGGATGATCGAATCGTCGCAGGCAGAGACGGTCGGCGCGATGCTCGCGCTGGCCGACAGCATCCGGTCGGAAGATGATTTCGCCCGGTGGCTGCGGCTTCAGACGAAGCGTCGTTCCCGCGAGTGACATGCGCATCCTCGGCATCGATCCCGGACTCCGCCTGACCGGCTTCGGCGTGATCGACGTCGACGGGCCGCGGCTGTCGTACGTGGCGAGCGGCGTCGTGCGCACGCCCGACGCGGGGTTGCCGGAGCGACTGCACGTCATCTTCGAAAGCGTGCGCGAGATCGTCGCGCTGCACCGACCGACGTGCGCCGCGATCGAGAAGGTGTTCGTCAACGTCAATCCGCAATCGACGCTGCTGCTCGGCCAGGCGCGCGGCGCGGCGATCTGCGCGTTGATGACCGGCGGGATCGCGGTCGCCGAGTACACCGCGCTGCAGACCAAGCAGGCCACGGTCGGCCATGGCAAGGCGAACAAGACGCAGGTCCAGGAAATGGTCATGCGGCTGTTGCGGCTCTCCGGTACGCCGACCAGCGACGCGGCCGATGCGCTGGCCTGCGCGATCTGCCATGCGCATGCGGGGGCCGGGATCGCGGCCTTGGCCGCGGTGGCGCCGGAGCTGCAGGCGACGCTGACCCTCGGCCGCCTGCGCATGCGGCGCGGCCGGGTCGGGAGCCGGGCCTGAGCGGCCAGCGTCACGTATCATCGTCGGCTCCCTTCCCTACCGCCACACAACCATGACGATCACGATCGGCGAACGCCTCCCGGATGCGACCCTGCAGGAATTCATCGAAGTCGAAGGCAACGGTTGCAGCATCGGCCCCAACACGTTTCATGTCGAGGAAGCGGTCCGGGGCAAGAAGCTCGCGATCTTCGGCCTGCCGGGTGCCTTCACGCCGACCTGTTCGGCCAAGCACGTGCCGGGCTACCTCGAGCACTACGACGCGCTGAAGGCGAAGGGCATCGACGAGATCTGGTGCATCTCGGTCAACGACCCGTTCGTAATGGGGGCCTGGGGCCGCGATCAGCACACCGCCGGCAAGGTCCGCATGATGGGCGACGGCTCGGCCGACTTCACGAAGAAGATCGGGCTCGAGTTCGACCTCTCCGCGCGCGGCATGGGTATCCGCTCGCAGCGCTACTCGATGCTCGTCGACGACGGCGTCGTCAGGCAGCTCAACGTCGAGGTGGGCGGCAAGTTCGAGATCAGCGATGCGGGCACGTTGCTGAAGCAACTTGGCTGAACACGCGGACCAGGGCGTCCGGTGATCGGGCGCATCGCGGGCCTGCTGATCGAAAAGGCACCCCCGCACGTGCTGATCGATTGCGGCGGCGTCGGCTACGAACTCGACGTGCCGATGAGCACGCTCTACAACCTGCCGTCGGTCGGCGAACGCGTCACGCTGTTCGCGCATCTCGTGGTCCGCGAAGACGCGCAGTTGCTTTACGGCTTCGGCTCGCAAGCGGAGCGCGCTTCCTTCCGTGAGCTGATCAAGATCTCGGGTGTCGGTCCGCGCATCGCGCTGGCGGTGTTGTCCGGCCTTTCGGTCGCCGACCTCGCACAGGCGGTGACGCTGCAGGACGCGGCGCGCCTCGTGCAGATTCCGGGCATCGGCAAGAAGACCGCGGAACGTCTGCTGCTCGAGCTGAAGGGCAAGCTCGGTGCCGACCTCGCGGCTCCTGCGGGCCTGTCGACGATGGACGCGGGCGATGCCGGACCCGACATCCTGAAGGCGCTGCAGGCGCTCGGCTATTCCGACAAGGAGGCGTTGTTCGCGATCAAGCAGGTGGCCGCGAACAGCACGGTGTCGGACGGCATCCGGCAGGCGCTCAAGGTGCTGTCGAAGGCGTGACGAGCCGCTCGATCGTCGTTGCTGTCGTGCTGGGGCTCGCCTTTGCGCTGCCCGCCGTGAGCGTGGCGCAGACGGGCATGTCGACCGCCGACGCGCGCCAGGCCGCGTTGCGGGCACTCGCGGCACGCCTCCGCCTGCCGCTGCTCGACGAGGCCGTTTCGATCTTCTCGACGCAGCTGCGCCGCACGTTGCCGGCCTATGTCGTCGATGCCGCCGGTCGAAACATGAGCCTCGGCCCGCAATGGAAGCGGGGCAACCCGTCGTTCGACGAAGCCGTGCGGGAGGTCGACATCGCGCTCGCGAACGAGGAGGCGCGCGGCGGTCCGCTGGTGAAGCTCGAACGCGACGACCTGCTGCTGACCGTCAACGTGCCCTGGACACGCGACGACATCGCGTTCATCGACGCGACGCTCGACACCGACCTTGGTCGCGAGGCCGAGCGTGCACTCGACGCGCAGGCCGCACGCCAGGCCATCGCGACGCTGCGGCGACGCGTCGTGGTCGGCGCGTCCGGCGAGACGACCCGGCGTTCGTTCGCCGACCTCGATGCCACGGCGAAGTCGCAGTACGCCGACGCTTTGTTGACCCTGCTCGCGATGAAGGGCGCCGATCCGGCCCGCGCAGAGCGGCTGCAACGCCTCGTCGAAGCGGTGACCCTGGCGCCTTCCGACGCCATCGGCGAGCGGATCGTCGATCGCCTGTCGCGCCGATTACTGGACGCCGCGGCTGCGCAGCTGCCGAACATCGTCGGTGGCCGCATCACGCCGTGAAACGAACGCAATGCCATCCATGCGGCGACGACGGTGGCTGTCGAACGAGGCGGCCTTGAGTGCGCCCGATGTGTCCGTTCGGTGGTGACGCCGACCGGCGCGACGCATC
>CAXTPX010000167.1:0-6376 GCA_964246005.1 uncultured Burkholderiaceae bacterium
GAGGTTCGGCGCCGGTCGACGTGGGCAGTATCCCGGTCGCGGCCATCGACCACATCGAGGTGTTGACGGACGGTGCATCGGCGCAGTACGGGTCGGACGCCATCGCCGGCGTCGTCAACATCATCCTGCGGCACGGCGCTGACGCAGACACGAACTTCGTTTCCGGCATGGCCAGCCGGACCTATCGCGGCGACGGTACGAACGGCACGCTCACCGGTAGTGACGCGCTGGCGTTCGGCACGCCCGAGCATCCCGGCTGGGTGCGCTTCTCGTGGAATCTGGCGAAGCAGCAGGGCACCAACCGCGCCGAGTTCGGCGCGCAGACCCCGGCGGTGATCGCGGCAGCGGGCGGGGTCGCGTATCAGTATCGCGGCGACTCGCCGGAGACCGCGCAGCAGGGCGCCCTGAATTTCGAATACAAGATCTCCGACGACGTGCAGCTGTTCGGTTATCTGATCGGCGGGCAGCGCGAGGACACGACGTACGGTTTCTACCGCACGCAGAACAACAACCGCAACATCACCGCGCTGTATCCGAACGGCTATCGACCCGAGCAGGTCGCGACCTCGGTCGACGGACAGTTCGTCGTAGGTCTGAAGGGTTACGCCGCCGGCTGGGACTGGAAGGCGTACGTGAACGTCGGCGCGAACTCGGTCCAGCTGCGCGCGGCCAACACGCTCAACGTGTCGCTGTACCGCTCGTTCGGTTACTCGCCGTCGGTCTTCTATCTCGGCGCTTATCAGTCGAGCGACATGCAGGCCACGTTGCAGGCGTCGCGCGAAGTGACGTTGGCGTTCCTGCCGAAGCCCGTGACGGTCAGCGCGGGCGTCGAAGCCCGGCAGGAGCGCTACCGCATCACGAAGGGCGACTTCACCTCGTACTACGGCGATGCGAACGGCGACCCGGTCGGCGCGCAGGTGCGCACCGGCACGCCGCCGGACCAGACCGGCAGCTGGTTCCGCACCAGCGGCAACGCGTACGTCGATCTCGAGACGGATCTCACGGACAAGCTGTCGGCCGGAGTGGCTGCCCGCTTCGAGGACTACGACGAAGGCGTCGGTTCCACCGAGTCCGGCAAGCTGTCGCTGCGCTATCAGTTCACGCCGCAGATCGCGATCCGCGGAACCGCGTCCAACGGCTTCCGTGCGCCGTCGCTCGCACAGGAGCACTACCAGTCGATCAACACCAGCATCGTCTCGCAGACACTGCAGCAATCGGGCACGTACGCGGTCGGCAGCGCCGCCGCACGCGCGCTGGGCGCACAGCCGCTCACCCCCGAGAAGTCGGCGAACTACAGCGTCGGCCTCGTGCTGAAGCCGACGCGCGACCTCGACATCACGATCGACGCGTACCAGATCCGCATCCACGACCAGGTCGTCTATTCGGACCGCATCAACCTGGCGGCGGGCTCGGCGATCGCGAACTACTTCAATTCGGTCGTTCCGAACCAGCAGGTCACCGGCGCGCAGTTCTTCCTGAACGGCGCCACGACGCGGACACGCGGCATCGACGTCGTCGCGAACTATCGCCTCGACCTCGGCAACTACGGCAAGACGAACCTGTCGGCCGGCGGCAACGTCAACCATGTGACGGTGCTCGACTCGGTGGGGACGAATTCGATCCTGTCGACCTACGCACCGACGCAGACGCTGTTCGGGACCGGCAGTCGCGCGCTCCTGACCGATGCGGCGCCGAAGACGAAGGTGTCGTTGTCGGCCGATTGGTCGTTGGGACCGTGGGACGCGTACCTGAACGAGACGCACTACGGGTCGGTGACGCGCGTCCCTGCGGCGAACATCCCGGCCGCCGGCATCGTGCCGCAGAAATACCGGGGACGCTGGATCACGGACATCTCCGGCAGCTACAAGGTCGACCGGCACCTGACGCTGACCGTCGGCGCCGACAACGTGTTCAACAAGTATCCGGACCGCATCAACGCCCATAACGATCAGTACCTGGTCGACACGATCCCGTACGATTCCGGCCTGTCGCCGTGGGGGATCAACGGCGGCTTCTACTACGCGAAGGCGACGTATCGATTCTGATTCGACGCGCGAAATTGATGGAAGGGTGGGCCGGGTGACCGGCCCATTCTTTTTTCCGGCCTGGACACCCCGTATGACGTACGACTTCGACACGGCCCCCGACCGGCGTGGCAGCGACAGCAACAAGTGGACCCGTTATCCGCACGACGTGCTGCCGATGTGGGTCGCGGACATGGATTTCGCGGTCGCACCGGAGATCGTCGACGCGCTTCGCGAACGGCTCTCGCATCCCGTGTTCGGTTATGCGGCTGCGAACGGCCGACTGCGCGAGCGCATCGTCGCGCACTGCGTATCGCGTTACGGCTGGGCTATCGCCGCGGAAGACGTCGTGTTCCTGCCGGGTGTCGAGCCGGGCTTCAACATGGCCCTGAAAGCGTTGACGAAGCCGGGCGATGGCGTCGTCGTCAACACACCGGTGTACCGGCCAATCCTGAGCGCGCCGGGGCACTGGGATCTCGCGCGCATCGACCTTCCCTTCGACGTGCGCCTCGGCATCGATTCCGACCGCCGTGACGTTGCGCTCGAACGGGCCGCCGTCTACCTGCTGTGCAATCCGCACAACCCGGTCGGCAAGGTCTTCAGGCGCGACGAACTGGCCGCGCTCGCCGAGGCTTGCCTCGCACGCGGCGTGTGGATCGTGTCCGACGAGATCCATTGCGACCTGCTGTTCGACGGCCGCGTCCACGTGCCGATCGCATCGCTCGACGCCGACGTGGCGCAACGGACGATCACGCTGATGGCCGCGAGCAAGACGTGGAACATCGCCGGACTGAAAACCGCGTTCGCGATCATTCCGAATGCGGACCTGCGCCAACGCTTCGAGGCGTCGCGGCTCGGCATGGTCGACAGCGTCAACCTGTTCGGCCTCGCTGCAACCGAAGCCGCCCTGGCGCACGGCGAGCCGTGGCGGCGAGCGTTGATCGAACACCTCACCGGAAACCGCGACCACCTCCACGCGACGATCCGCACGCGTCTGCCCGAAGCCCGGATGACAAAGCCCGACGCGAGCTTCCTGGCGTGGCTGGACTGCACGGCGCTTCGACTCGAGCCCGATCCGCAGGCGTTCTTCGTCGAACGCGGTCGCGTGGCGTTCAGCGCCGGCGCAGACTTCGGCGACGCGCATCGATCGTGGCTGCGGATCAACTTCGGCTGCACTCGGGCGGTGCTCGACGACGGCATCGCACGCATCGAGCGCGCACTGGCGTCGCGCCGCTGAAGTTCGATCGGGAGCGGTCGCTCAGCCGTACGCGACGACGATGCGAAAGCCGTTGCCGCGCCACGTGCCATCGGGCTCCAGGCTGCCGCGGTAGACGCAGTTCGCCTTCTCCCGCGGGCTGAGGAAGCAGGCACCGCGCAGCACGCGCCGTACGTCGGCCGGCGCGTCCGGATCCTCGCGACCGTCGTCGGCGGCATACGGATAGGCGAAGCGCGGTGTCGCCATGTCCTCGCCCCACAGCGTCGTGGTCCACTCCCACACCTGGCCGGCAAGGTCGTCGCAGCCATCGGCCGCGCGTCCGGCCGGGAACAGGCCGACCGTGCACGTGTCGTTCAGGCCCGCCTCTTCGGCGTTGGCGCGATCGTCGTGCCAGGTACCGCCGTACGGCCAGACGAGCCCGGCGTCGACCTGCGATCCGCGTGCCGCGCGTTCCCATTCCGGCTCGGTGGGCAGGCGGACGATTTCGTCGGTCGCGATGCGTCGCGCGTCACGCCAGCGGCCCGTCAGCCAGTCGCAATACGCGCGGGCGTCGCGCCAGCTCAGGTCCACGGCCGGGCTGTTCGATCGCTGCGCGGCGAGCCCGTCCGTCGAGTGCCACGCGCGACCGGTGGCCGTGACGAAGCGGCGATAGCGATCGTTCGTCACCGGGTAGCGTCCGATGCGGTATGCCGCGAGCGTAACGACATGCGGCGGCGCGCTGTTGGGATGCGCGGTCGAACCCATCGTGAACGGCCCGGCTGCGATCGCGACGAGCGCGTCCAGGTCGCGCAGGTCGCCGTGGGTCGCCAGCGCTCGACCGGCCTCGTCGCGCAACCGGATCGGTAGCCGACCCTGCTCGACGATGGGGACGAGCGCCGCCCGGATCGCATCGCGCGTCGCGTCTTCGATGGAAGCGCCCGGGGCGTTCGCGGCGATACGGACCGCGTCGACAGCGCCACGCGCCGATGCGTCGCCGTCTCCCTGCATCAGCGCTGTCAACAACCCGTCCAGGGGACGCCCGTCGGCCACGAGCCGCTGGGCGAGTACGCGGATGATCGCCGACCAGCGTGACAGGTCCGCGCGATACAGCGCTGCGACTGCATCATCCGTCTGCGACTCGAGACGGCGCGCTTCGACATGGTGGAACAGGAACGGCAAGTCGAGCCGTGCGAGATCGTCGTCACGTGGCGTGGAGGCGACGAGCGTGTCGACGTCGGTTGCCCGGCGTCGTGCGGCTTCGGCGAGCCACCGATCGACGATCGTCGTCGGCGCCTCGTCCGTATCGACTTCGCAGGCGAGGGTCTGCAACGCGATCGTGCCCTGCGCCGCGCCGCGGCGAGTGGTCGACTGCGGGCGGATTAGCGCGTGCAACGCGTCGCGCTGTGCCGCGAACAGCGGCATCACGCGGCGGCGCGCGAACGTGCCGGGCACGCGCCACGTGTCGCACACATCGGTCTCGCCGGCGAAGACGATGCGGACGCGTGGAAGTCGGGCGGCCAGCGCCGCGGCTTCGACGAGCCAGTCCGGTCCGCGGTCGCCGAGGCGTTCGGCACGATCGACCAGCAGCAACGCATCGAACGCGCCGTCGAGCACGCGGGCGCCGACCGCGCCGTGCAGCCGCAGCGACGTCTCGATCGTCTCGATCGTTTCGGCGGCAGCAAGGAACAGCGGGACCGGCGGCAAGCCGCCCCAGCGTTCGGTCAGCACCGTGCCCGCAGCGTTGCGGGGAACCGGGCGGGCCAGTGTTTCGAGCGTCCAGCGGCGATCGTCGATCGACGAGCCGGCAAGATGCGCCGCGAGATGCAGCAGCGACGTGTGCTTGCCGCTACCGGCGGGGCCGGTCAGGAACAGCAGCCGTTCACGATCGATCGACTCCAGCACCGTCTCGTGCACCGCGATGCGCGGCCCCGCGTCGCCACGCAGTTTGCGCAGCCCCTTCGCCTCGCGATCCTCCGCGGTGTAGTCGACCAGCAAGGGCAGGTAGCCGTCCGCGAGCATCAGCGGCTCGCGCCGTTGATCGGTGAAGCGGGTCGATAGCTGCGTGCGCTCCGCGGCTTCGACGATCGTTCGGCAGGCCTCGCGAATCGCGTCGCCCGGCGCGCGAATCGTCATGCGAACAGCTTCGCGATGTCGGGATTCCGGAAGCGCTGGATCTCGATCGCGTAACCGTGCGGATCCTCGAAGAAGAAGTGCTCGCAGTAGGTCCCGGTCAGGATCTCGCCGAGGCCCGTGACGCCACCAGCCTTCATCCGCGCGTGCCAGGCCGGGACGTCGGCCACCACCATCGTGAGCAGCACCGCGCTTCGCGGCTGGTGCTTCAGATGACCGCGGTGTCCATCGACGATGCCGAAGTAGCTGTTCGCCCCGAAGCGGTAGATGCGCGCCATGCCTTGGTCGAGGACGAGCTCGAACCCGAGCGTGCCCTCGTAGAAGGAGGCGACGGCCGCGAGGTCGGGGTAGTAGAAGAACGTGATCGTGTAGTCGGCAGCCATGGATTTGTTACTCGCGGATGAGATCGAGGATGCCCCTGTGATCGAGCCGGAGCCCCGGCGTGCCCGAACGAGAGGCCACGACCTCGATCGGGTGGAAGAGGTACAGCCAAGGCGGATTGCGATGCAGGCGGACGAGGCAGCGGGCATAGGCTTCGGCGCGTGCCGCGTCGCCGAGCGCCTCGTTCGCGGCGGCGATCGCGACCTCCACGTCGGGGTCGTCGTAGCCCTGCCACCAGGTGCCACGGACGCGACTAGAGATCTTGTCGTTCAGGATCCGGAAGGTACTCTGCGGCGACGAGTCGAAGATGGCCGAGTCGCCCATCCGTTTCGCGCCGATCTGGCGCGCATACGCTGGCCGGTCCGGCTCGATTTCGACCCGCACGGTGAGCCCGATGTCCGCGAGCATCGCGGCGATCATTCGTGTGACGGCATCGGCCCTGTGCGGCATCGACAACGGCGTGCGCAGCACGATCGGCCCGGTAGGCGCCGCGCGATCGAGTCCGCGGCGCGCCGCGTCGGCGTCGTACGGGATCGGTGCAAGCCCCGCTTCGCGAAAGCCGAGATGGAACGGGCTGACGACCGTCGCGGACGGCACCGCGAGGCCATTGAACAGTTCGTCGACGATGCGCGGCACGTCGACCGCC
>CAXTPX010000168.1:0-6356 GCA_964246005.1 uncultured Burkholderiaceae bacterium
CTGACGCTCGACGACGCCCACGACGAACGATCGGTGTTCGTCGTCGACGGCGACGTGGCTCTCGACGGCGCGCCGGTCCCGCCGCACGCGCTGGCCGTCGTGACGTCGGGCCGCGCGGTCTCGATCTCCGCGAACAGCGCGGCGCTCGTCATGCTGGTCGGCGGGGCGAAGCTCGATGCGCCTCGCGCGCTCGAATGGAACTTCGTCGCGAGCGACCGTGCCGCGATCGCCCGTGCACGCGACGACTGGCGGAGCTACCCCAACGCCCGGTTCCCCCAGGTACCGGGCGAGAGCGAATGGATTCCGCTGCCGGAACGCCCGCGTCCGGAGCCGACGGCGTTGTGAACTTCGACCGTGGCGCCGAGCCCCGCTTTTTCCTGACGCCGCGTCGACCCCTTTCGCACCGCGCCGACGTTCAACCGTCATTCCCCCCACGATCGGCCTCGCCATGCTGAACCATGCGCTCCGCACATTCGTCACCGCGCTGCTCCTGACCGTGTCGGCCGTCGCCGGCGCACAGGAACAAGCGCTGCCGCTCGCCGACGTGCTCGACCTCGACGCCACCGTCACGTCCGAAGTCTCGCCCGACCTCGCGGTCGTGACGCTCGCGATCGTGCGCGAGGGGCCCGACGTGGCGCCGCTGACGAAAGACGTCAACGAGACGCTCGCGAAGGCCTTCGCCGACGCGAAGGCCGTGCGCGGCGTGATCGCGGCCAACGGCGGCTACAGCACGTCCCCGCGCTTCGACAGCCGCAACGGGCAGACCACCCGCACCGGCTGGCAGGTCCGTGCGGAGATCGTCCTCAAGTCGCGCGACTTCGATGCACTCAGCAGCCTGGTCGGAAGGCTGTCGCAGAACTTGCAGATCGCCGGCTCGGGCTTCGAGATCTCGCCCGAGCTGCGCGCGCAGGAAAGCGCATCGCTGATCGAGCGCGGCGCGCGTGCGTTCCAGGACAAGGCGACGATGGCCACCCGGGCGTTCGGTTACGCGGGCTTCTCGATCCGGCAGGTGACCGTCGGCAGTGCCGGCCAGAGCGGCGGAGGCCGCGTGTTCGCGGCGATGGAACCCGGGGTGATGGCCGCGAAGTCGGCCGCACCGCTGCCGGTCGAGTCGGGTCGGGTCACGCTGTCGCTGACGGTCAGCGGTTCGGTGCAGATGCGCAGGTGACGGGCGCCGGCAGTCGCCCGTATCGGCAACTCGAGCCTCCCGTCGTGCGGACCGTCGATCGATCCGCGCGGGCCGCTCGATCCGTTGATAGATTGCGAGCCTTCCCCGACGTCCCGGAGCATCCCTTGATCTGCCTCACGATTCCATCATTCCGCCCGACTCGATCGATCCCGGACGCGGCCCTGCGCGCAATCCGCTGGGTCCTGCTCGCCGTCAGTCTCGTCGGTCCGGGGGCATTCGCTGCGGACGTGGTGTCCGAAAGCAGGCCGGTCGGCGTTTTCCGGACGGTCCGGCTGGTCGGTTCCGCCGATCTCGTGCTGTCGCAGTCCGATACGACTTCGCTGAAGGTGGAAGGCAGCAAGGAAGCGCTGCCTTTCATGAAGGCCGAAGTCCACGGCGACGAACTGACGCTGACCTACGAGCCCAAGGGCACCTTCGCGTGGTGGAGCTCGGACAAGAAGGGACCGCGCTTCGTGCTCGCCACGAAGACGCTCGACCGCATCAGCACCGCGGGGAGCGGCGACATCCGTTCCGAGTCGTTCACCTTGCCCGGCGACTTCGAGATCGCGGTCGCGGGGTCGAGCGACATCAAGTTCGGCGGGCTCGCCGCGCGGAAGCTGCTGGTCCGCATCAGCGGCGCCGGCGACATCACGCTGGCCGGCGGCGTCCTGGAGCAGAACGTGCGCATCGCCGGCTCCGGCGACTACCACGCCGGGGCCCTGCAGAGTGCCACCGCGACGATCTCGATCGGTGGCTCGGGGGACGCGACGCTGTGGGCGCGCGACAACCTCTCGGTCAAGATCGCCGGCAGCGGCGATGTCAAGTATTACGGCCGACCGGCCATTTCCCGATCGATTGCGGGGTCCGGCTCCATCACGGGCCTCGGCGACAAACCGTAGCGCGGGCGTCGCCCGGTCGATCGCGAGCGAAGCGGTCGTCCTCGTCGACGGCACGCGGCCGTTCACGCGTCACCGGCCCCGCGCGAGACGGTCGAGCAGCAGGCCCGCAGCGACGAAGCCGAACACGGCCGTCACCGAGACCAGCGACCCGTAGCCGGCGCAGTGCAGGCCGGTCATCCCTTCGACCGCCGCATTGCCGACCGCCTCGTTGCCCCGCAGCGGCTGATCCGAGAACACGGCCGGGATGCCGAATACCTTCTTCGTGTCGCGGGGAAATCCGTGATGCGTGCGCAGGTTCTTGCGCACCTTCGCGAGCATCGGCTCCTGCAGCGTGTGCGCCAGATCGGCCACCTTGACGCGGGCCGCGTCGGTGCGGCCGCCGGCGCCGCCGATCGTGACCATCCCGATCCCGCGCGCATGACAGTGCGCGATCAGGGCGGTCTTCGCCCGTACGTGATCGATCGCGTCGACGACGCAGTCGAAGCGACCGTCCGGCACCAGCGTCGCGAGGTTGTCGGCCTCGACGAAGTCCTCGATCGCTTCGACCACGCAGTCTGGATTGATATCGGCGACGCGCGCGGCCAGCACCACCGCCTTCGCGGCACCGATCGTGCTTTCCAGTGCATGCGACTGGCGGTTGATGTTGGATTCCGAGACGTGGTCGAGATCGATCAGCGTCAACCTGCCGACACCGCTGCGCGCACACGCCTCGACCACCCACGATCCGACGCCGCCGAGTCCCACGACCGCGACGTGCGCGGCCCGCAGGCGGTCGAGCCCGGCCGTGCCGTACAGTCGCGAGACGCCTCCGAAGCGCCGATCGTCGGTCGACGCCGGCAGTTCCAGCGGCAACGACAGGTCATCGGATGAAGGCATCATTGCGTTGACGTTCGGATGCGGAAACGAATGATCGCACCGCAACGGAGTGTCCTGGAGTCATGAAAGCCGCCACCGCCACTTCGATCGACTCGTCGTTCATCCGTCCGCAGCCGGTCGTGTGGGCCGACGAGGAACGGGAAGCCTCGCTCGACGCGATGCTCGTCGGCTGGGATCGGGAACAGCCGATCTGGGTGTTCGGGTACGGGTCGCTGATCTGGCGACCGGAGTTCACGTTCGATCGCAAGGCGCGCGGGGTCGTCCACGGCTATCACCGCAGCCTGTGCCTCTGGTCGAGCATGTATCGCGGCACGCCCGAGCGGCCCGGCCTCGTCCTCGGTCTCGAGCCGGGCGGCAGCGTTCACGGCGTCGTGTTCCGACTGCCGGCCGACGACGCCCATCGCAGCCTGCGCGTGCTGTGGAAGCGCGAGCTGGCCACCGGCTCGTACATCCCGCGCTGGCTCAACGTGCGCGTTCCGGGAATCGACGGGCGGATCGCGGCGATCGGCTTCGTGATGAACCGCGCGGCGCCCGGCTATGCCGGAGAACTCGATCGCACGACGCTGCTCGACGTCGTGTGCAGCGCAAGCGGCTCGAACGGCAGCTGCGCCGACTACGTACTGTTCACCGTCCAGAGCCTCGCGGAGTTCGCGATCCATGATCGACACCTCGCGAAGCTGGCCGAGGAAGTCGGTGCCAAGATCGCCTCGCCTCGCAGCGACTGAAAGGAAAACGCCACCCGACCGGGTGGCGTTTTCGATCGGCCGGGCGCGAATTACTTGACGGCGACCCGCTTCGGCTGGACGACTTCCTTCTTCGGCAACGTCAGCGTCAGCACGCCGTCGCGATAGGCGGCTTCGGCGCGAGCGTCATCGATTTCGGCCGGCAACGTGAAGTTGCGCAGCCACGATCGCGTGACGCGGTTGCTGTGCAGGACCTTCGCTCCTTCGGCCGTGGTTTCGGCTGCCTTCAGTTCCGCCTTCACGCGCACCTCGGCACCGTCGATCTGCACGTCGATGTCGTCCTTGTCGACGCCGGGGATCTCGACGCGGGCTTCGAAGCGGTCAGCGTGTTCGACGACGTCGAAGCGCGCGGCGATCGACGAACCGGTCGCGGCCCGCGGCGGGGTCGAATAGACGAAGCCTTCGAACAGTTGATCGAATGCCGAAGCACCGTTGAACACCTGCGAGACCGGCCGCACGCGACCTGCGCGATTGAGAGTCAGATACATGCTTGCTCCTTGTTGGTTGAGCGCGGGTCGTGTCCCGCATGCCACCAGACATCGGGAAGCGAGCAGCGATTTCAAGCCCCCCGAAGCGCTTCCTTCGTCGCACGCGCCGTCAGCGTCTCGTCGATGATGGCCATGGTCTTGTCGGTCGCGCCGCGGTGACTGGCGGCGAAGACCTTCCCGGCCTCCGACATCCGGCGGCGCCGGGCCGCATCGCCCGCGATCGCGAGTCCGGTGACGATCAGCGCGTCGTAGTCCTCCACCCGGACGGCGGCGCCGCTGCGGACCGCCTCGTCGCTCGCGGCAGTGAAGTTGAACGTGTTGCGCCCGATCAGGATCGGACAGCCGGCCGCAGCCGCCTCGATCAGGTTCTGACCGCCCTGCGGCACGATGCTGCCGCCGACGTACGCAAGATCGGCGGCGAGGTAGTAGGCCGACAACTCGCCCATCGAGTCGCCGAGCCACACCTGCGTGTCGGCCGCGATCGCGCGGTCCTCGCTGCGCCGTTGCGTCGTCAGGCCGCGCGCCCGGGCCTGTTCGAGGACCTGATCGAACCGCTGGGGATGGCGCGGCACGACCACCAGCACGATGCGTGCATCGTCCACTCCCTGGCTCGCGACGCCGTGCCGCAGCCATGCGTCGAAGATGTCCGCCTCCTCGCCTTCGCGCGTGCTCGCGAACAGGAAGACCAGAGGCGGCTGCCCCGGCGTCGCTGCGCCGAGCCAGTCCCGAAAACGGCTTGCCCGATCGCGCTGCGCCCGTGCGACGTCGGTGTCGAACTTGACGTTGCCGACCGTCACGATCGACCGCCGCGCGACCGGCTCGAATTCCGTTTCGGCGAGGATCGCGAAGCGCTTCGCGTCGGCGTCGGTCTGCGCGAGGATCCGTTCGAAGCGTCGGACCGCCGGCCGCATCAACGCCGGCCAGCGCCGTGCCGCGACGAGCGACCTGGCCGACAGCCGTGCGTTGGCCAACAGCATCGGCGTGCCCGCGCGCGCTGCCGCCTGCATCAGGTTCGGCCAGATCTCCGTCTCCATGACGATGCCGATCACCGGTCGCCAGTGCCGGAAGAACCCCGCGACCGCGTGCGGATAGTCGTAGGCGAGGTACGCATTGCTGACGCGATCGCCGAAGAGGCCGAGCGCCGTCTCGCGACCGGTCGGCGTCATGTTCGTGACCAGCACGGGGTAATCGGGGTACCGCGCCCGGAGCCGTTCGATCAGCGGTGCAGCGGCACGCGTCTCGCCCACCGACACGGCGTGGATCCAGATGCAGCGCGACGGCGTGCGGGGACCGTAGCGTCCGAAGAAGCGTTGCGCCCATCCGCGCCGATACGCCGGCTGGCGTCGCGAGCGCCACAGCAGATAGACGGCGATCACCGGACTGGCGGCGAGCCACATCGCCGCATAGATCAGGCGAGCCATGCGCCCCTTCAGCGCCCTGTCCGTCGCGCGCGTGGCTCGCGGTTCGCTTCGATGGCCGGCGGGGAGGCCGCGTTCGCCTCGACGCCACCGGCATCGAGGATGGCGAGCTGGTGGAGCGCGTCGACGACGGCCGTCAGGCCCGGCTGCGCGCCGAGTTCGCCGAAGCTGCCGAGATTGATCGACCGCGTCGACCAGTACGGCGCGTAACGCCAGCGAGGCGTGGCGCCGAACAGTCCGACGGTCGGCACGTCGAGCGCTGCCGCGAGGTGCAGGAGGCCGGTGTCGACACCGACGACCACGGCGGCCCCGGCGAGCAATGCAGCCGCGTCGGCCAGGGACACGGGCGGCGCGATCACGGGACGCACGATCGACCGGCCGACTGCGAGCGTCTGCCGGGACGCCATCCAGCCGTCGACCAGCGCCACCGCGGCCTCCCGCTCGGCAGCCGTGCCCGACGGCAACACCGGCGTGATCCCGGCGTCGCACAGCACGGAGATCAACCCGACCCAGCGCTCCGCAGGCCAGGCCTTCTCCGGACGCGCGGTCGCGTGCAACAGCACCGCGTATGCGGCGCGCACGGCAGGTCCGGCGTCGTTCGACGCGGGCTGCGCGTCGTCGGGCGGCGCGAGCCAGTCGAAGCGCTGCGCCGGGACGCGCAACTCGAAGCGCGGCGGCTCGGACCCGACCGCATACCCGAAGGCGGCTGCCGCCAGCGCGCGCATCCGTTCGATCGCATGCAGCCGGGGGTCGACCGAATAGGC
>CAXTPX010000169.1:0-6350 GCA_964246005.1 uncultured Burkholderiaceae bacterium
TCTGGATCGTTACGTCGAGCGCGGTGGTCGGCTCGTCGGCGATCAACAGGCGCGGGTTGCACGCGATCGCGATCGCGATCATCACGCGCTGCTGCTGGCCGCCCGACAGTTCGTGCGGATACCGACCGACCGCGCGCTTCGCATCGGGGATGCCGACCTCGTCGATCAGTTCGATCACGCGCTTCTGCAACGCTTCGCCGCGCAGCCCGGCGTGGATCGCGAGCGTCTCCGCGATCTGGTTGCCGACACTGAACACCGGGTTCAGCGACGTCATCGGCTCCTGGAAGATGACCGAGATATCGTCGCCCCGCATCTTGCGGACCGCTGCCATCGACTCGTGCGCGAGGTCGCGTCCATCGAAGCGGATCGTGCCGCCGATCCGCGCGTTGTCGGGCAACAGCCGCAGGATCGCCATCGCCGTCACGCTCTTGCCGCTGCCGGACTCGCCGACCACCGCCACGGTCCGGTTGGCCGGGATGTCGAGAGAGACGCCCTTGACCGCATGGAAGACACGCTTGCCGGTGATGAAGTCGACCCGCAGGTCGGCGATCGACAGCAACGGTTGGTGCGACTGGATCATCAGTTGAGCTTCGGGTCGAGGGCGTCGCGAAGGCTGTCGGTGAAGAGCGCGAAGGCCGTGACGAGCACGGCCATGCCGGCGCCCGCCGCGACCAGCTGCCACCACTTGCCGATGACCAGTTCGTTCTGTGCCTCGGCGAGCATCGTGCCCCAGGAAACCATGTCGACCGGCACGCCCATGCCGAGATACGACAGGATCACCTCGGCCTTGATGAACGAAACGACTGTCAGCGACAGCTGTACGAGGATCACGTGGCTCGCGTTCGGCAGGATGTGGACGAACATGCGCGAGGCGTTCGACGCGCCGATCGCGTCCGCCGCGCGCACGTAGTCGCGCGCGCGCTGCTTGATGTATTCGGCGCGCACAAGCCGGTAGATGCCCGTCCAGCCGGTCAACGCGAGTACCGTGATGATCGTCAGCACACCGGCCTGCGAGAGCAGTGGGTTGCTGCGGAACACGACCGCGAACGCGAGAATGAGCAGGATGTAAGGGATCGACGTGAAGATGCTGTAGAACCATTCGAATACGTCGTCGATCCAGCCTCGGAAGTAGCCGGCGATCGCGCCGAGGATCGTGCCGATCAGCGTTGCGACGACGGCCGACGCGAGGCCGACGAAGATCGATACCTGCGCGCCCTTGATGGTCTTCTTGACCACGTCGCGGCCCCACTTGTCGGCGCCGAACGGCAACGTCTCGGCACGTGGCGCGACGCTCGACGCGACCTGTGCGGTGCGCTCGGCCCACTCCTTGTAGCGCGGCGCGAGCGGGTCCACGTCGCTCAGGTCGACCTTCGGTTCGGCCGCGGCGTCTGCCGGCGCGGTTCCACCGACAGGAGTGGACTGCACTTCGAGGTTCTCGACCTTGCCGAGGAAGGTCGGGCTCGCGTACGAAATGCCGCGTTCGACCTGCCAGTCGCCCGCGACCCAGCCGAAGAAAGCCGCCGTTACCAGCAACAGGTAGAAGATCACGACGACCAGCGCAGCGATGCCGACGCGGTCGCGCATCAGGCGCTTGATCGACGCTCTCCAGACGCCGCTCGATGCACCATCGCCACGACTGTCGTCGATCAGCACGCGGCTCGCCGCTTCACCGAGCGGCGCGTCGATTCCGGCGGGGACTTCGGTGAGAGTGGACATCGCTACTTGAACGAGACGCGCGGATCGACGACCTTGTACAGCACGTCGGCGAGCAGGTTGATCAGCATCGTGAGGATCGCGAGATAGACGGTGGCAGCCTTGATGACCGGGAAGTCGCTGCGATTGACCGCGACGACGATCTCGCGACCGACCCCGGGGATCGAGAAAAACACCTCGAGCAGGAAAGACCCGACGAACAGCGTCGGCACCTGGAGGGAAACGTTCGTGAGGATCGGGATCAGCGCGTTGCGCAATACGTGCTTGAGCAGCACCGTCTTCTCGCCGACCCCCTTGGCCCGGGCGGTCCGCACGTAGTCGTGCCCGATCTCCTCGAGCAGGAACGACCGGTACAACCGCAGCTGCGGCGCGAGGCTGACGAATACCGCGAGCATCACAGGCAACGGCGCATAGCGGACGAGGTTGATCCACGTGCTGCTGCTCCAGCCCTGAACCGGGAACCAGCCGAGCCGGAACGCGAACAACCACTGGAATACGATGATGTAGACGAGGAAGCTGACCGACACCGCGACCGTGCTCGCGATCATGATCGCGCGGTCGGTCAGCGATCCGCGCACCGCGGCGACCGCGAGCGCGAACAAGACGCCGAGCACCGTCTCGAGAATCAGCACCGGACCCATGATCGCCAATGTGGCTGGCAGGCGCGTCGCGAACAGGTGCGCGACCGATTCGTTGGTCGCCCAACTGTTGCCGAAGTCGAATGTGACGACCTGGACGACGAAGATCCACAGCTGATGCCACACCGGCAGGTCGAGCCCGAGCTCCTTGCGGATCGCGGCGATCTGCGCCGGGTTCGAAATCAGTCCGGCGAGCTGCACCGCGGGATCGCCGCCGACCGCATCGAAGAGGAAGAAGATCAGGAGGATCACGCCGACCAGGGTCGGGACGATCTGCCAGATACGGCGAAGCAGATAAGCGGGCATCGGCAGGTCGGCGGGAGGGGTCGAGACGATTATGCCCGCAACGGCCCCTGTCGCGAGGCGCCCGCCGGTACCTGCGACACGCTCGCTACAATCGGGCTTTGTCGAGGAGCACTGCATGCACCGACGACTGCCGCTGTGGTTCGCGGCCCTCACCGCGCTGATGACGTCGGCGGCACCTGCAGCCGATGTGCCGTCGCCCGGCGGCACCGGCGTGCTGCGCTACGCGCTGAACATCGCCGAGACAGGGTTCGATCCGGTCCAGTTGTCCGACGTAAAGTCGCTCGAGCTGAACGCGAACGTCTTCGACTCGCCGCTCACGTTCGATTACCTGGCCCGACCGTTGAAGGTCGTTCCGAACACGCTCGAAGCGCTGCCGGAAATATCGGCGGATGGCCTGACCTGGACGCTCAGGTTGCAAAAGGGAATCCTGTTTTCGAATGACCCGGCATTCGGCGGCAAGCCGCGCGAGCTGACAGCGCAGGACTACGTCTACAGCATGAAGCGCGTCTTCGATCCGCGCTGGCGTTCGCCGAACCTGTCGCCCGTCGAGGGTTACATCGCCGGCATGGATGCGGTCCGGGCGAAAGCGATCGCGACCGGCCGGATGGACTACGACAGCGAGGTCGCCGGATTGCGCGCGCTCGACCGCTACACGCTGCAGGTCAAGCTCACGAAGCGCAATTTCAACTTCGTCTATGTCTTCACGAACTGCGCGCTGTCGTGCGCCGTGGCGCGCGAAGTCGTCGAAGCGCATCCCGACAAGACGATGGAGCATCCGGTCGGGACGGGCCCGTACATCCTCGGCGAGTGGCGCCGGTCATCGTACATGGTGTTCACCGCGAGCCCGACCTACCGCGACGTGCGCTACACCGCGACGGCGCCAGTCGGCGACGCAGTCGCGGAAGAGATCGGCAGGCGTTTCGCCGGCCGCAAACTGCCGATGACGCCGCGCATCGAGGTCAGCGTCATCGAGGAGAACCAGCCGCGCTGGCTCGCGTTCCTGAACGCCGAGCACGACCTGATCCAGCAGCTGCCCGAAGACTTCACCAACGTCGCCATCCCGAACGGCAAGCTCGCGCCGAACCTCGCGAAGCAGAAGATCAAGATGGACCGCAACCTCGTCGCCGAGGTGACCTTTACCTACTTCGCGATGGAGAACCCCGTCATCGGCGGCTACACGCCGGAGAAAGTTGCGTTGCGTCGCGCGATCTCGCTTGGCTACAACAACGAGGAAGAGATCCGCATCGTCCGCAAGGGCACGATGGTCGCCGCGCAGTCGCCGATCGGTCCGGGCGTGGCCGGCTACGACCCCAACTTCCGCAGCGACGCGTCGACCTACGACCCGGCACGCGCCCGCGCGCTGCTCGACACCTACGGCTACGTCGACCGCGACGGCGACGGCTATCGCGAGATGCCCGACGGGAAGCCGCTCGTCTACGAGCGTTCGTCGCAGCCGACGCTCGTCTACAAGCAGATCGACGAGCTTTGGAAGAAGAACATGGACGCCATCGGCATCCGCTTCGTCGCGCGGAAGGGCCAATTTCCCGAGTTGCTGAAGCAGTCGAAAAACGGCCAGCTGATGAGCTGGGGACTCGCGTGGGTCGCGGCAATGCCGGACGCCGACGACTTCGCCAGCGTTTTCTACGGTCCGGCGAAGGGACAGGCGAACCACTCGCGCTTCGACCTGCCGGCGTACAACAAACTCTACGAGGAGTCGCAGACGCTGCCCGACTCACCTGAGCGCAACGCGCTGTTCCTGCAGATGAACAAGCTCGTGCTGGCGTACGCACCATGGAAGATCGGCGGAAGCCGCATCTATACCGACCTTATGCAACCGTGGGTGTATGGCTACCACCGCCATCCGATGCTGCGCGGCTGGTGGCAATACGTGGAAGTGGACGGGAGCGAGCAGCGGACGGCGCTGGCTCGCTGATCGCAAAGCGCCTGTCACGGGGTGTGTCAACGATGCGCTCTCGTGATCGCGCCGTCGCAGCGTGACGAGATGTGCGTTGCGCGCCCCGTCGAGAAGTCGGACAGTTCCTACATGGGATCGGCGGCGTCGCCGAGTCAGGCCGGCACGCTAGCGCCGACAATCCCGGAACGTTTGAAACACCCTCCCCCAAGAAGAAAGCAGCACTCATGAACAAGAAGTTTCAACTGACCGCAGGCTTGCTGCTGGCCGCCGGCGTTTCCGCCGGCGCGCATGCACAGGCGCTCCAGTACAACCCATCGGTCTACATTCAGCCGGAAGTGGGTTACTTCGATCCCGACAATCGCTTCGGGACCCATGCGACGGGCCCGACCGCCGGACTGAAGTTCGGCAAGGCGATCAACCAGTATTTCGACGTGCAGGTCGGGGGCAGCTACGCCAAGGCACGCGGTAACGACGACCGCATCCAGCAGACGACCGCCGGCATCACGGGAATCGGCTACCTACCGACCTATTACGGTGTGCGTCCGTTCCTGTCTCTGGGCGTCGGTGCGGAGAACGACCGCCGCAACATCCCCAATTTCCAGAATTCGCGCACGTCGCCGTATGCGGCGGGCGGTGCGGGCGTGCAGTACCGCATCTCCGACCAGTGGGCGACCGATGTCGAGTTCAAGCGTCTCTTCGGCTTCCAGCGCAGCGACGTGTACGGCACGCGGCGCAACCAGAACAACTATGTCAACGTCGGCCTGACGTATTACTTCGACAAGACCCCGGCCCCGGCCGCGCGTGTCGAGCCGCCGTTGCCGCCACCGCCGGTCGCGCAGATCACCCCACCGCCGCCACCGCCGCCGCCTGCTCCGCGTTTCGAGAAGCAGACGCTGTCGGCCTCCAAGATGTTCGCGTTCGACAGTGCGGTGATCCGTCAGCCGGCGCCGAAGCTCGACGATATCGCCGGTGTCCTCAACGCCAATCCCCAGGTCGGCAACGTGCAGGTGACGGGCTACACCGACCGCCTCGGTTCGCCGGCCTACAACCTGAAGCTGTCGCAGCGTCGTGCCGATTCGGTCAAGGCCTACCTCGTCAGCAAGGGGATCGCGAGTTCGCGTCTGACGGCCGTCGGCAAGGGTGAAGCAGACCCGGTCGTGCAGTGCACGGAGAAGAATCGTGCTGCGCTGATCCGCTGCCTCGAGCCGAACCGCCGCGTCGAAGTCGAAGACGTCACGATCGAGCGTCGCGTGCAGTAGGTCGCTTGACGGTCGGTGCGGTCGCCGGCAGGTGAAGTGGAAAGGCCAGCTTGCGCTGGCCTTTCCCTTTTGCGCGGCGCCTTCGTCAGGCGTTGACGCGGTTGGGGGGCTCGCGTCCCGCAAGCCCCTCGATCAGGTTCTCGATCGCCAGCATTCCCATCGCATGGCGCGTTGCCTTCGAAGCGCTGCCCAGGTGCGGCGTCAGCGCCACGTTCGACAGCGTCAACAGGCGCGGATTGATCGCCGGCTCTCCTTCGAACACGTCGAGACCCGCCCCTCCGAGCCGACCGCCCTCCAGCGCATCGGCGAGCGCCTCGTCGTCGACGAGTCCGCCCCGGGCGATGTTGGTGAGCGTCGCGCCAGGGTTCATCAGCGCGAGTTCGGCTGCGCCGACCGAGTGGTGGTTGGCAGGGCTGTAAGGCAGCACCAGGACCAGGTGGTCGGCCTCCGCGAACAGCGCCTCGCGCGCGACGTACGTCGCGCGACACGTCGCTTCCACGTCGGTCGGCAGGCGCGACC
>CAXTPX010000170.1:0-6327 GCA_964246005.1 uncultured Burkholderiaceae bacterium
ATGACGGCGGCGAGGTCCACCGGCGCCCCGACGACCGACGAATCGAGCGCGATGGAGGCGGCGGGGCATCGCGTCCTGCTCGTCCCCGGCTCGCCCCGCAACTTCAAGGTCACGACGGCCGACGACGTCGCGATGATGGATCTGCTGCTGCGTCGCCCCGGCAGACACGAGGTCGCGGTCGACACCGTGACACGAAGCGAACGCCGATGATCATCCACTCGCTCCTCGACACCGACCTCTACAAGTTCACGATGATGCAGGTCGTGCTGCATCAGTTCCCCGGAGCGCAGGTCGAGTATCGCTTCAAGTGCCGCACGCCCGGCGTCGAACTCGTGTCGTGCATCCGCGAGATCGAAGCGGAGATCGACCATCTCTGCTCGCTCCGCTTCGCCGCGGACGAGCTCGCGTGGTTGCGCGGGTTGCGCTTCATCAAGAGCGACTTCGTGGACTTCCTCGACCTGTTCCAGATGAATCGCAAGTGGGTTCGGGTCGCGCCGTCGGCTGCGGACAACGGCGAGATCGACATCGTCGTCGAAGGTCCCTGGCTGCACACGATCCTGTTCGAGATCCCGCTCCTCGCGATCGTCAACGAGGTCTACTTCCGCAGGACGCAGTCGCATCCCGACATGGCCGAAGGGCGTGCGCGGCTGCGCGACAAGATCGGCCTGATCCGCGACGACGAGCGACTCGTCGATTGCAAGATCGCGGATTACGGGACGCGTCGACGCTTCTCGCGCGTGTGGCAGGAAGAGGTCCTCGCGACGCTGCGCACCCAGCTCGGCGCGCAGTTCGCGGGCACGAGCAACACCTGGTTCGCGATGACGCAGAACCTGGTACCGCTCGGCACGATGGCGCACGAGTACCTGCAGGCCTGCCAGTCGCTCGGCCCCCGCCTGCGCGACTCGCAGACGTTCGCATTCGAACGCTGGGCCCGCGAATACCGCGGGGACCTCGGGATCGCGTTGTCCGACGTGTACGGCTTCGATGCGTTCCTGCGCGACTACGACATGTATTTCTGCAAGCTCTTCGATGGCGTTCGCCACGACTCCGGCGATCCGGTCGCGTGGGGCGAGCGGATGATCGCGCACTACGAGCGCTATCGCATCGATCCGAAGACGAAGACGCTGATCTTCTCGGACAGCCTCGACATTCCGCGCGTGATCGAACTGCACCTGCGCTTCGCCGCGCGGACGCGGCTCGCGTTCGGCGTCGGGACCAACCTCACGAACGACCTCGGCTACACACCGCTGCAGATCGTCATCAAGATGGTTCGCTGCAACGGTCAGCCGGTCGCCAAGCTGTCCGACACACCGTCGAAGAACATGTGCGACGACGAGGCCTACCTCGCCTATCTGCGACAGGTCTTCGAGATCCCGGCACCGGTCGGCCCGGGGATCGCGGCGTCGGATCGTGTCGGCCTTCGAGTCCCTTCGAACGACTGACGAAATCACCATTCGACGGACTACTCCGTCCTCATCGTCGCGTCGGTGACAGATCGTTACTGTCGGGTCATGGCGCATCGGGTCGCGCCTCGACCGACCGATGAGGGCAGGATGACGACGGGTTCGATGGGATACGACGAGACGGGCGACATTCCGGGCCGCGGCGGCGACGGGGGCCACGGGGGTGGCCCGGTGCCGCGAGCCGAAGAGCGCAGATCGCCGACGGCTGCCGCATCGTTCGAAGCTTCCGGGTACGGGCCGCGGCCGGCCGATGCACGCAGCGCAGTCGGCCCCGCAGTCGGGTCGCTCGAGCACCACGCCGACGCCGCTGCACGCACCAGTGCCGGCGAAGCGGCCCGTGCCTTCGACGATGCGCGGGCGGTGTGGTCGATGCCGACCGCATCCAACGATCCGATGCTGCACCTGCTCGGCACGATGCGGATGGGCGCGATGCTGGTCACGCGCGAAGGTCGCCTCGCCTATCTGAACGACGCGGGCAAGGAAGCACTGCAGGCGCAACTCGGCCTCGCCCTGCGGGGCGACCTCGTGGTGGCCGTGGCGCCCGACGCCCGCCGCAAGCTGACGTCGGCACTCGGCAATGCCTGCAGGGCGCCGTTCATCGACGGCGCGGTGCTGCTGACGGCCACCAACGGGAGCGGCCTCTGCAAGCCGCTGCGCGTGCTGTCGATGGAGCGCATCGCGGGTCTGGCGCGCCGTACCGACGAAGGGCTCGCGTTGCTGTGCATCGGCAGTGCACGCCAACGCGCCCCCGAAGCGCCGATGCTCGCGCAACTGTTCGGATTGACGACGGCCGAGTCCGCACTGATGGCCGCCATCGCCGGCGGCGCCCGCCTGCACGAGTGCGCGACGCGCCGGGGCGTGTCGCTGGCGACCGTCCGTGCGCAGTTGCGCAACGTCTTCGTCAAGACGGGTGCCGCGACGCAAGCCGACCTGACGTTCATCGCGTGGTCCATCCCCGGCCTCTGGATCAACTGATGTCGTCAGATTTCGACCCGGCTTCCCAATTCGACGACTCGATTGACCGGTAATGCGAATGTGCGCCATGGCGACTCCGCATTGCGCATCAATGCCGCGAACAGTCGGTACCGCCATGAAGCGAGGCCGGGGCGATGCGACCGGGCGACCGACGGTCGGCTCAGGAAGTAGGTCGTGCGCATCGGGTCGAGCGGGACCTCGAACAGGCCGGGCGCAGACAGGGCGATTGGGATGTCCGGGCGTTCCATGAATCCGTATCGCAACCTGATTCGAGCGAAACCGCCACCGAGTTCGTCGCAGGTGCTGCGCGCGTCGTTCGCCACCGACGGTTCGAGCGCCGTTTCGACGGTGACGAGCAGAACGCGTCGATGCACCACGTAGTAATGCTTCAGGTTGTGGAGCAGCGCGGTCGGGACGCCCGTGGTCGTGCCGGTCAGGTAGACCGCCGTGCCGTCGACACGGGTCACGGTCGACGTGGCGGCGAGAAAGGCGTCGACCGGCATCGCGATATCGGTCATTCGGGCAGCGACCAGCGCCTGGCCTCTGCGCCATGTCGAGAACAACACCACGACGCCGGCGGCCACGGTCAGCGGCAGCCAGCCGCCATCGAGGAACTTCGTGGTCGACGCGGTGAAGAGGCCCACATCCAGCGCGAGCAGGAGCGCATACAGCGGCAGTGCCCAGAGGAGGTTCCAGCGCCAGATGCGGAAGATGACGAAGCCGATGATCAGCGTGGTCAGCACCATCGTGGCGGTCACTGCGAGGCCGAACGCCGCCGCGAGATCCGAAGAGGTCCGAAAGCCCAGGACCAGCGCGACGACCGACCCGAACAGCAGCAGGTTGATCGCGGGTGCGTACACCTGTCCGCGAGCCTGGTCGGACGTATGCCGGATGGTCAGTCGCGGCAGGTAGCCGAGTCGCACGGCCTGTTCGGTCACCGAGAACGCGCCGCTGATGATCGACTGGCTCGCGATGACGGTTGCGAGCGACGCGAGGACGATGAGGGCGGGCAGGACCGATGCGGGTGCCATCAGGTAGAACGGCGACCGGATCGTCGATGGATCGGACAGCACCAGGGCCGACTGCCCTGCGTAGCACAGCAGCAGGGCCGGAAGAGCCAGTCCGAGCCAGGCCCGGCTGATGGGTCGCCGGCCGAAGTGGCCCATGTCGGCGTAGAGCGCTTCGGCGCCGGTGATGGCGAGAACCACCGTCCCGAGCGTGAGAAACGCACGAGCGGGATCGGCCCGGATGAAGGCGATCGCGAAAGTCGGGCTGGCCGCGACCAGGACCGAAGGATTGCGCACGACCTGAACCAGTCCGAGGAGACCGATGACGACGAACCACAGCACCATGACGGGCCCGAACCAGGTGCCCAGCGATTCCGTGCCGCGCCGCTGGATCCAGAACAGCATCGCCACGATCACGAGCGTGAGCGGGATCACGATCTGCTCGAACCGGCGGTCGATCAGTGACAGGCCCTCGACCGCCGACAGGATCGAGATGGCCGGCGTGATCATCGCGTCGCCGTAGAAGAGACCGGTCGCGACGAGCGCGGCGGTAGCGATCCATCGCAGTGCCGCAGCCTGGGGAACGAGGCGCTGGATCAGCGCGAGCAGCGCGAAGCTGCCCCCTTCGCCCCGGTTGTCGGCCCTCATCGTGATCAACACGTACTTCACGGTGACGACGAGGATCAGCGCCCAGATCAGCATCGACAACACGCCCAGAACGTGCTCCGGGTCGAGCGGCAGGCGATGCTGCCCGATGAAGCTTTCCCGAAAGGCGTAGAGCGGGCTCGTGCCGATGTCGCCGAAGACCACGCCGGTGGCGCCGAGTGCGAGACGCCACGAGAGCGAGCCGGGCTTCGTCATCACGATCGATGGTCCGCTGTCTGCTGTGAATAATCGGACTGGCGGTCGACCCGCAGATGAATCAGGAGGGGCCGGAGCGTCGGCGCCTGCACGAGCAGGCTGAACAGCACGACCGCATAGGTCGCCGTCACGATGATCTCGCGGCCGGCGAACGACGGCAGGGAGAGCGCGAGCGCGATCGAGATCGCGCCTCGCAGACCGCCCCACGTCATCAGCTTGACCACGTGCGGCGTCTCCGGCAACCACGCTCTCATCGCCATCATCGGCGAGGCGACGCTGGCGAGGCGCGCGACGAGTACCAGCGGCACCAGCACCGCGGCCGCCAGGAGCGAGAGGTTCGCTGCGTCGAGCGACAGCAGGCGAATGCCGACCAGCCCGAACAGCACGAAGTTGAGGATCTGGTCGAGGAGGTCCCAGAACGAGAACAGGTGTTCGCGCGTTCGCGCACTCATGGCGTTGCGGGCACCGTCGTTGCCGATGACGAGGCCCATCAGCACGACGGCGAGCGGTCCCGATGTGTGGAGCCGCTCGGCCAAGGCATACCCGCCGGTCGCGAGCGCGAGCGTGACGAGGATCTCGACGGGATAGCTGTCGACCCCCTTGATCATGAAGAAGCCGGCGTAGCCGAGCACGACGCCGACCACGACCGCGCCGATCACCTGACTACCCAACAGCAACGCCACCGAACCGGGCGTGGTTTCACCGCTGCCCGTCACGATGCCGAGGAGGACGAGGTAGGCGACGACGCCCGTCCCGTCGTTGAACAGGCTTTCGCCGGCGATCGCGGTCTCGAGCGATCGCGGAGCGCCGGCGGTCTTGAGGACGCTCAGCACGGCGATCGGGTCCGTCGGCGAAATCAACGCGCCGAAGAGGAAGCAATACTTCAGGTCGATCGGCAGTCCGATGAGGATCAGCAACCAGTGCGATCCGAAGCCGACGATCAGGATCGACAGCAGCACGCCGACGGTCGACAGGACCAGGACCGGCAGCCGCTGCCGCGCGAGATCGCTGATGTCGATATGGAGGCTGCCGGCGAACAGGAGTATGCCGAGCAGCCCGTGGAAGACGATTTCCGTCATGTCGAGCCGCGCGCCGAACGACGATGCCCAGCCCACGGCGCCCGGCACGAAGCGCCCGATGATGGTCAGCGCCAGACTCGCAAGCAGCCCGAGGAAGGTGATGCCGACGGTATCGGGCAGTCGGACGACCCGGTGATTGAAGTAGCCGAGCACCGCAGCGGCAGTGAGCAGGACGCCGATCAGTTCGAAGATGGACATGCGGGGAGCGGGAAGCCGCGGTGCACGTGGGGATGGGCAAGCAACCGCTTGGCGAGGGAAAGACCTGCGTCCTCGGTGCCTGTGCGACGATTGACGTGCGCGGTGAAGCACGCGATACCGTCCCGGTGCCCTTCGAATGCACGATCCGACGGAAGCGTAACGGCAAAGTCCTTCAACCGGTGTCACGCCCGATGCGATACGCGCTCGAACCCCGAACAGGTGCCCCACAGTGACGACATCTTCATCCAGACCTCGCGTGGTCGTCACGCGAGCGCTGTTTCCCGAACAGGCGACGCAGCTGGCGGGGGCGGTCGATGCGACGCTCAACCAGTCGGACCATTCGTTGTCGCCGGAGGAGCTCGCTGCCCGGCTCGCATCGGCCGATGGCCTCCTGTGCACCGGCAGCGACCGGATCGATGCCGCCATCCTCGCGCACGCGGACGCGCTGCGCTGCGTCTCGACGATCTCGGTCGGGACGAACCACATCGACCTCGCTGCCTGCGCCGCGCGCGACATCGTCGTGACCAACACACCCGATGTGTTGACCGAGACGACCGCCGACTTCGGTTGGGCCTTGATGATGGCCGCCGCACGGCGCGTCACGGAGTCGGAGCGATGGTTGCGCGCCGGACACTGGAAACGATGGAGTCTCGACCAGTTCCTCGGGGTCGATGTGCACCATGCGACGCTCGGCATCCTGGGCATGGGCCGCATCGGCCAGGCGCTCGCGCGCCGTGCATCGGG
>CAXTPX010000171.1:0-6309 GCA_964246005.1 uncultured Burkholderiaceae bacterium
GGGCGTTCTCGCGGAGGGCCAGCGGCACGCGGCGGCTCGCGCTGGGTGGGCCGTGGTGCGCGGACGTGCCGGCGTGGGCGCACGCGCCGATGCTGGTCGCGGCGGCGGTGCTCGCGGTCGGTTCGCTGTGGCTGATGGCCTGGGCCTACGCCCGCAGCGGCGCGAGCCATCTGTCGACCAGCGAATACACGTCGTTCGTGTGGGCGGCGATCCTCGGATGGCTCGTGTTCGGCGAGCACGTCACCGGCACGACGCTGGCGGGCGCCGGACTGATCGTGTGCGGATGCCTGATCGCGGCGCGCGATCGACCGGACGCGCCGGTCGACGCGATTGAAGCCGCCGCCTGACTCGCCTGCCATCGATCGCGGGCACGTCGCGCGACGGTCGTGCTAGCCTCCTGTCGGCGGCAGGCGATGACGAGAACGGCGTTGTCCGGGGGCGTGATTCCGCGCTCGATGTTGAGATTCTCACAGGCTTACCATCGGCCTGCCGCCCCTGCCCGTGTTCGCATGACGACTCCGCGCTTCAGCGATCTCCACGATGTGACCGACCTCGCGAAGGCGGCCGGCATCGCGCCGGCGGATATCGATCGCTACGCGTCGGAGCCTGACCAGTTGCAGTTGTACAAGGTGGTCCAGCTCCGCAAGCGCGGACGCAAGCGGGCAGGCCAGTTCCGCATCGTCCACAAGGCCCTCGACGAATCGCTCTCGCAGCTTCATCGAACCGTGGCGATGATGGTCGTGGCGGCCGCACCGTCGGCCGCCTACGTCCAGGGCTTCGTCCACGGCCGCTCCATCAGGACCAATGCCGCGCAGCACCTCGGGCGCCAGGCCATCCTGCATGGCGACATCAAGGGCTTCTTCGATGCGATCACGGTCGAACAGGTGCGCGACGGTCTCGCCGCGCTCGGCGCGCGGCCGGACATCGCGACGCTGGTATCCCGCGTCTGCACGATCGACGGCCGTCTGCGACAGGGCACGCGCTGCAGTCCGGCGCTCGCCAACCTCGTCTGCCGCCAACTCGACCTCGACCTCGTGCTGCTGGCGGGCGGGAGCGGGAGTACCTACACGCGATACGCCGACGACATGGTCTTCTCGGGCGATACGGTGCCGACGTCCGAGGCAGTCGCGGGGCTGTTGCAGCGACACGGCTTCACGCTGCGCGACGGGCAGTGCCACCTGCAGATCCGCGGCTTCAGCCAGTTCGTGACCGGGCTGCACGTGTTCGACGACGACAAGCCACGACTGCCGAGACGGCTCAAGCGGCGCCTGCGCCTCGTCCTGCACTACGTCGAGCGCTTCGGCGTCGACGCGCATTTCGCACATCCCGCACGGCATCCGCTGCAGACCACCGCCGAGGCGCTGCAGGGGATGCTGCGTTACGTGCAGTCGGTCGAGCCGGCACTCGCGACGCGGTTGCGGGCGCAGTATCGACGCGGTTCGGCCAAGTCCGGTGCCGAGCGCGCAGCGATGGAGGCCGCGCTGGATGCGGAGCTCTATCGTACTGACGGAGAGGCGTCGGGCCCCGGCGACGCTGGCGATGACCCAGGTCAGGGCAGCGGATCGACGTCGCGCGTGTGACGTTCGCTGGTGACGACGTTCATCGCGAAGCGGATGCGCGTGCGCAGGTATTCGAACAGCGTCGTCGCGTCGTCGTCCTGCGGCGCCGCCAGGTGTCGTGCGACGGCCAGCGCGACGAGGCGCGCGAGTTCCACGAAGAGACGGCCGTCGACGCCATGCGCCGGCCCGGCCTTCGGTGCTTCCCGCGCGCCGATGCGATCGCCGGCGGCGATCGCGATGGCGCGCGCGAGCAGGTCGGGTAGCGCGGCGTCGTTCGCATACACGACGGCGACCTGCTCGCTGCGCTTCCGCAGGCGCTGGGCCAGCAGCTCCGTCAGCCAGCGACGACGACGCTCGTCGACCGACAGGCCGATGGCCTGGTCGCGGGTCGCGTAGTGCACGTAGGCCGAGAAGCTCGTGGTCGCCAGCCGTTCCAGCAGTCGCGGCCGCAGCGACGCTTCCTGGAACAGCGCGGCGAGGTCGGCCTTGCGCACGCGTTGACGCACCGCGACCGAGGTCAGCGGATCGTCGATCGCCCGCGTGCGCAGATCGTCGAGTTCCCGTCTCAGACGCTCCGGCGCGTCGCTCACGATGCAGGCCGACACGATCAGCGGCTCGTCCGCTTCGGCAAGGCCGATCGACGCGTACGCCGCCTCCGTGCGCTTCGGCGCGGCGCCGGGCGAGGCGATCGACGCATCGGGCGCATCGGGCCCGGCCGCATCGGCAGCCGGTGACGACGCCGGCGACACCGAAGCCATCGGGTCGAGCCGCGCGAGCCGCGGATCCATCCAGTCCGCGAACTGGTGGACGGCGATGACGCCACCCCGCTGCGTGTTCGCGTCCGCGTAGTGACGGACCGCGATCGCCCACACCGCGCCGTCGGCCGTGCAGACCGGACTGCCGCTCTGCCCGCGCGGCTGCTTCGGCTCGATCAGATAGTGGTGATCCTCGGGGCTGAAGTTGAGGACCGTTACTTCCTGCGGCGCTTCGGTCCGCCCTTCGAACGAACCGTTGAGCGTCAGCGGCTTCGGAAGTCGATCGACCTGCTGCCGCCGGTCGCACGCGAGCACGCCCGCGTCGGGCGGCACGCTCTCGATCGAGAGCAGCGCGACGTCGAGCTGGTCGTGTCGTTCGGAACGAATGACCGGCCATGAGTTCGGGGCGCCGAACGCGCTGACCCACAGCGTCTTCGCATCGTCGACGGCATGCGCCGCCGTCAGCACGCAGGCCGGTGCGACGAACACGCCGCTGCAGACGAAATCCGCCTGCGCCGACGAGTTCGGCGCCTTCCAGAGCGTCACCAGCGCCGATCGGACCGGCACGGGCGGCACGGCCGCGCCCGTCATTCACCCCTTCTCAAGCGTGACCGCCCGGAAACGTCCACTTCGCCGTGATCTTCACCGACGCGTTGGCTTCGCTCGACGCGACGAAGACGCCGACCTCACCCTTGATGCCGATGGCGAGCTCGATCGTCACTTCGTCGGGCGCCAGCTTCGCGAGTCCCTGGTGGATCGGCGTCACCAGCGTATCGAGCGTCTTCGCGATGTCGACCGTGCCGACCGCGGCGACGACGGACCCGGCCGCGTCCTGCGCACTCGTCTCCGCGAACTTGCCGCCGGCCGCGAGCGGCCTGACCACGGGCGTGTCGGCAACCTCGACCCAGATCACCGTGCCGTTCACATCGATCGGTTGCAGCGTGGCGCTCATGGCGGGCTCTCCTTCGACTCGAAGCGATTCAGGGCGACGAGCTTACCGCGGCCGCGCCGACCGTCGTGCAGTCCGGCTCGCTCACACGACCGCTCGCGCCCGGAAGTCCCCGATCTGCGTCGCGTCGTAGCCGAGCTCCGTCAAAATCGCGTCGGTATGTTCGCCGGTCATCGGTGGCCGCCGACGTTCCACCGGCGGCGTCGCGCTCATCCACAACGGCACGGCGGCGATCGGCGCGGGCGCCGGCAGGCCGGGATAGTCGGTGTCCTGGAGCAGTCCGAGGGCCGCGACCTGCGGATGATCGAGCGCCTGCTGCGGCGACAGCACCGGACCGCACGGGATCATCGCGTCGCCGAGGATGCGCACGACGTCGTCGCCACCGCGTTCTGCGCACCAGCGCTGCATCCGCTCGCTGATCGCTTCGCCGTGTTCGCCGCGCAGGTCGTCGGTCGCGAAGCGCGGATCGGTCAACCAGTCGGGCTCGTCGCCCGCAGCCTCCAGCTGCATCAACCGCGCCCATCGCCTGAAGAGCGGCTGGCCGACCACCGACACGAGCACGAAGCCGTCGCGCGTGCGATAGATGTCCGACGGTCCGGAGATCTGGCTGCGGTTGCCGGTCGGAACGCGGCCGGGCTTCGCGACCGCCTGCTCGATCAACGCGCCGTTGTTGATCGCAAGCGCAGTGGCGAGGAGGGCGCCGGCCACCCGCTGGCCCTCGCCGGTCCGCGCGCGATGCATCAGCGCCGCGAGCGTGCCGAACGCGCAATGCGTCGCGGTACCGAAGTCGACCCAGTTGGTGATCGCCCGATACGGCTCGTCGGGCTGGCCCGTCATGTAGACCGCGCCCGACATCACCTGCCCGACGCCGTCGAAGCCGACCTGATGGCGCATCGGCCCGCTCGTGCCGAACGCCGTGTTGGTCACGACGATGATGTCGTCGCGATAGCCGCGCAGCGTCGCGTAGTCGAGTCCCATCGCCTGCAACGCGGCGTCGGGCAGGTTGGCGATGACGACGTCGGCGCTGCGCACCAGTCGCGCGACGATCGCGCGGCCATCGGGCGACGCCGGATCGAGCGTCATCGAACGCTTGTTGCGGTTCATCTGCAGGAACAACGCGCCGACACCACCCCCGACCTGCGCCGGAAACCGGTCCTCGCTGCCGTCGCGCTTCTCGATGCGGATCACGTCGGCGCCGTACTCGGCGAGCATCGCGGCGCAGTACGGGCCGGCGATGTAGCGGCCGAAGTCGAGGACGCGGACGTCGTGCAGGAGCGGGAGCGGGGTGCCGATCATCGCGAGAGTCTAGCGACTCGGGTCCAGCGACCCGGGTTCAGCGGCCACGGCGCCTAGAATCTCGCGATGACCTTCCGCATCGCCTCCCGTCTTCTCGTCGCCGCGTTCGTCGTGGCCCTGGCCCGGATCGCCTTGCCGTCGGCATTCGCCGCGGATCCAGTCAACGAGTCCGCACCGCGCTTCACGTTCGGCGCGCCCCTCGGCGCGGACGCCGCCAAGCCACGCGGCGGCACGTCGCGCGGCGCGCCGGCCGCGGTCGACCGCGAACCGTCGGCCGCGTGGAAGGCGCTGCAGCAGCCCGGCCTCGACCCGCGCGAGCGCGACCGGCGCGCGATCCTGGCGATGGCCGGCACGTGGCGCGTCGCGTTCGACTTCGTCGAGGTCGCGTCCTTCGCCGGTCCGGTCGATCCCGAGATCAGGGCGCCCGATGCGAAGGCGCTCGCGCCGTATCAGTCGTGGGGCACCGAGAAGGTCTACGTCGATCGCGACGAGCCGGGCCTCGTCAGCCTGGTGCACATCCTCGAGATGCGCATCGTCGGCCCGGACGGCAAGGTCAGCGACCCGATCGTCACGAAGCACTGGCGGCAGGAGTGGACGTACGAACCGGTGGCGATCGTCGAGTATCTCGGGCGCGAGCGCTGGCGCCGCCGCCCCGTCGGCGAGGCCGAACGTCGCGGCGCGTGGCTGCAGACGGTGCTGCAGGTCGACGAGTCGCCGCGATACGCGAGCGTCGGACGCTGGCAGCACACGGCGAGCTTCTCGACGTGGATCGGCGGCGACACGTGGCGGCCGCTGCCGCGTCGCGAGTGGACGGTGCGCGCCGACTATCAGGTGCTGCTCGGCACCAACCGCCACACGATCCTGCCGACCGGATGGCTGCAGGAAGAGAACAACCTCAAGGCCGTCGTGACGAAGGACCGCACGATCGACCCGTCGCACCCGTACGTCGGCCGCGAATACGGCCTCGCGCGCTACGAGCGCCTTCGAGACGCCGATTTTGCCGCAGCCGATCACTACTACCAGGCGACGAAGGCCTTCTGGGATCGCGTGCAGGACGCATGGAGCGCCGACTTCGCGAAGGACGGCACGATCACGTTGCGCGGGCAGGTCGACCAGAAGAACTACTTCGTGCCGTTGTTCGACCGGGCCGAGCAGGTCGAGGAGAAAGGAGCGTCGGGCGACGAAGGTCCGGCGATCCGCGCGGCGCTGGATGCGATGCGGGAATTGCCGGGTCGATGACAAGTCGCCCTCAGCGTAACCACCCCCCCGGCTGCTTATACTTGCGCTCTCGTCGCCAGCGGAGCGAGCGCATGGGCAACGGGAGGAAGTCGCCCATCGCGGGCAAGCGCATCGCGGAAACGTGCGAGCCGCGCTAGCACCACCAAGCCGCGCAGGTGACCTCGCCACGGCACACCGGAGACGATCGATGACCGGCCGACCCTTGCGCGTGGCGCTCCTCGCCCTGTTCAGCGCTGCCGCAGCGGCTCAAGTCCCGGTCGACGAGCTCGCGAAGCCACCGCCCGATGCACGGCACTTCGTGATCCTGTCGACCGGCGGCAAGCGCGGCGACTCGTGGAGCTGGGTCATGCCCGACGGAACACGCATGGCCCGCGAGAGCATGAACCTGCGCGGGCAGGTGTTCGAAGTCGACTACAGCGGCAAGGCAGACGCGTCGGGAATGCCGAGCGAGGTCACGATCCGCGGCGTCACGCCGACCGGGGACGCGGCCGAGACGTTCACGATCGTCGAC
>CAXTPX010000172.1:0-6305 GCA_964246005.1 uncultured Burkholderiaceae bacterium
ATCCTGGTCACCCGCAACACACTCGGTGAAGCCGTCTTCGGCGACTGGGGCTGGCGCATCCCGTTCGGCGTATCGATCCTGCTGCTCGCCGTCTCGGTGTGGATCCGGCTGTCGCTCGACGAGTCGCCGGCCTTCCGCAAGATGAAGTCCGAAGGCAAGTTGTCGAAGGCGCCGCTGACCGAAGCGTTCGGCACCTGGAGCAACCTGAAGATCGTGATCCTCGCGCTGTTCGGCCTGACCGCGGGGCAGGCGGTGGTCTGGTACACCGGCCAGTTCTACTCGCTGTTCTTCCTGACGCAGACGCTCAAGATCGACAACACCACGGCCAACTACCTGCTCGCGTTCGCGCTGCTCGCGGGCACCCCGTTCTTCATCATCTTCGGCATCCTGTCGGACAAGATCGGCCGCAAGCCGATCATCATGGGCGGCTGCCTGCTGGCCGCGCTGACCTACTTCCCGATCTATCAGCAGATCACGCACTACGCGAATCCCGCCCTCGAGTCAGCGCAGCAGAAGTCGCCGGTCACGGTGATCGCCGACCCCGACAGCTGTCACTTCCAGTTCGAGGTGTTCGCGGCGCCCGGCAAGCCGAAGTTCGCTGATTCGTGCGACGTCGCGACGGCCGTGCTGGCCAAGGCGTCGGTGTCGTACACGATCCAGCCGGCACCGGCCGGCTCGGTCGCCCAGGTCAAGCTCGGTGAGAAGATCGTCCCGAGCTTCGAAGGCGGCCCGCTGGATGGCGCCGCATTCAAGGCGGCGGCAGCGGACTTCGGCAAGACGATGGCTGGCGAGATCAAGGCGGCAGGCTATCCCGCCAAGGCCGACGACACGCAGATCAACAAGCCGATGGTGTGGCTGTTGCTGACGGTGCTCGTCATCTACGTGACGATGGTCTACGCGCCGATCGCGGCGATGCTGGTCGAGCTGTTTCCGACGCGCATCCGCTACACGTCGATGTCGCTGCCGTATCACATCGGCAACGGCTGGTTCGGCGGCTTCCTGCCGCCGATCGCGTTCGCGCTGGTGGCCTACAAGGGCAACATCTACTCGGGCCTGTGGTACCCGATCGTGATCGCGGTCATCACGCTGGTGGTGGGCACGCTGTTCCTGCGCGAAACGAAGGACGTCGACATCTACTCGAACTGATCGATCCGGTGTCGGCCAGGCCCCGTTGCGGCGGGGCTTTTTTCCGCCCGGCGACGCTACTGCTTGGCGCGGAAGCCGGCGATGCAGCTGGCGGTGACTTCGCCGATCGTCTTCGAGCGGATGTCGAATGCGGTCGGCGGCTTCAGCGTGTCGTTCAGGCACCACCGGATCTGCAGCGAGTCGCAATTGCGCGACTTGCATGCTGCCGCGGCGCGATCGGAGAAGTCGATGCGATCGGCGCGCGACGCGTCCCACCAGCGTTCGGCCTTGTCCATGGGATCGACGGCGGCGTGAGCGATCGTGAGGGTCGTCGCGAGCAGCATGCCGCCGAGGAGGCGCGGGGTCTGCGACCGCTGCGCCGAGCGACGACCGAGGTGGGTGTCCATCCGCGGATGCTACGCCGCCGGTCCGATTACGGCCACGCCGGAGGGTCGCGCGGACGGTGCGGTTCGTCGAAACGCGACCCGCTGCGGCGACGATTCGACCGCGCAGCCGCGTTTGACGCCCCCCACCATCGTCGCCATAATTCGCGGTTCGCGTGGCGGATTAGCTCAGTCGGTTAGAGCGACGGAATCATAATCCGCAGGTCCGGGGTTCGAGTCCCTGATCCGCCACCATCCCATCGCAAGCCGTTGATCCCTCGGGTCAGCGGCTTTTTTCTTGCCGAGGCGCGCCGAGCCACAGAATACTCGCTCGGATGCGCTCGCCATTTCGAACTCCGGACCCACCCGCCGAGTCGTCGCAATCAGCCGGCAGGCGTCTGAGGTCCACGGCACCGAACACCAATTCCGCAAGCGCCGATCCGAGCATCGGTGGCTCGGGGATGAAGCATCAAGTCAGGAAGATCGGCGTCGCCGCCGTGAGGAACACCCCGGAGGTGGAGAGTGGACGTCACCCCGTCCGGGTTCGCCCGCAGGAACTTGCCGTATTGGAGAAATCGGCCTCTCCGCCATCGAATGGGCAACGATTCAAACTCAGAATGAAAGATGTCGACCCCGCACTAATGGGAAATGCAATCGAACCAGTCCGATCAACGCTCTTCCTTGAATACAGGCTGGTCCATGAATATAGGTATATGAATTGCAATCGTGATTGTGAAGTCCTGTCCACCAGCGCCTGCTGCGCAAGGGGCGACGCCGGTGTCGCGCGCAGGTGATGCACGGCGTCCCTTCCTTCATCGGAGACGGCGTCCTGCTTGCAGTTTGCAGCCTTACATCGGTCCTCGTCGGCGATGGGTACCGCCGCGACGGGTTGCGACCATCAGGACGCCACCGAGCGCAAGCCGTGGCAGGAGCGGCGCCTCGGGGACCGGGTTCGCTCGCGCGTACGCCGTTCACGAAGGGAGCCGATCACGGCCTGTTAGAGTGGCAAACCCGCATTCAGGAAACTCCATGACGACGATCGACGGCCCGACAGCAACACCGGGCGTGCGCGCTCGAACGGTCTGGCCGCAGAGATCATCGCTGTTGCTCACGCTCGCACTGACGCTCGGTGTGCTGTGCACCCCTGCCTTCGCCGCGCGAACGTTTCCGCAGAACAGCCGCCAGGTCAGAATCGTCCAGGTCGCCGACGATTCGATCGTGGCCGACGGGCGGACGCTGCACCTCGCCCCCGGCGTGGTGATCTTCACGACGACCAACTCGACGCTGGTCCGGGGCGCGCTTCCCTCCGACGTCATCGCCCGCGTGCAGGTCGACCTGAACGGCGATGTCCGCCGGATCTGGCTGCTCGCCGACGACGAGGTCCTCGTGCGGCCGTGGTGGCAGTTCTGGAAGCGCGATCAACCGCAGGCCGGCGAGTAACGGCCCCGGTCCTTCAGCAGGCGACCCATGAAGAAGCTGTACATCAAGACGTTCGGCTGCCAGATGAACGAGTACGACTCGGACAAGATGGCCGACGTGCTCGCGCAGGCGTCGCTCGACCAGGGCGAGACGATGGTCAAGACGGATCGCCCCGAGGACGCCGACGTGATCCTCTTCAATACCTGTTCGGTTCGCGAGAAGGCGCAGGAGAAGGTGTTCTCGGACCTCGGCCGCGTGAAGGCCCTGAAGCTCGCGCGACCCGACCTCGTGATCGGCGTCGGCGGCTGCGTCGCGAGCCAGGAAGGCGCCTCGATCACGAAGCGCGCCCCGTACGTCGACGTCGTCTTCGGCCCGCAGACGCTGCACCGTCTGCCCGCGATGATCGAGGCGCGCCGTGCCACCGGCGTGCCGCAGGTCGACATCCGCTTTCCCGAGATCGAGAAGTTCGACCATCTGCCGCCTGCCACGGCCGACGGCCCGACGGCGTTCGTGTCGATCATGGAAGGCTGCTCGAAATACTGCAGCTTCTGCGTCGTGCCGTACACGCGCGGCGAAGAAGTCTCGCGCGGCTTCGACGACGTGCTGACCGAGATCGCCGGCCTCGCGGCGCAGGGCGTGAAGGAAGTGACGCTGCTCGGCCAGAACGTCAACGCGTACAGCGCTGCGATGCCGGACGTCGACGACGCACCTGTCGAGGACGAACGCGTGGACTTCGCGACGCTGCTCGAGTACGTCGCCGAAATGCCCGGCATCGAGCGCGTGCGGTACACCACGTCGCATCCGAAGGAATTCACGCAGCGGCTGATCGACGCGTACGCCCGCCTTCCGAAGCTCGTCTCGCATCTGCATCTGCCGGTCCAGTCCGGTTCCGACCGCGTGCTGATGGCGATGAAGCGCGGCTACACCGTGCTCGAGTACAAGTCGATCGTGCGCAGACTGCGTGCCGTGCGGCCGGACCTCTCTGTCTCGACCGACATCATCGTGGGCTTTCCCGGCGAGACCGACGCGGACTTCGAAGCGACGATGAAGCTGATCGACGACGTCGGCTTCGACGCGTCGTATTCGTTCGTGTACAGCCCGAGGCCGGGAACCCCCGCCGCGAGCCTGCCCGACGGCGTCGATGCCCGCACCAAGCTCACACGCCTGCAGCGCGTCCAGGCCACCATCGATGCCAACGCGAAGCGCATCAGCGACGCGATGGTCGGCACCCGCCAGCGCGTCCTCGTCGAAGGCGCCGCGCGAAAGAACGCCGACGAGATGATGGGTCGAACCGACAACAACCGCGTGGTCAATTTCGTCGGGCAGGCCGACATCGGTGACCTCATCGACGTCGACATCACCCACGCCAATGCGCACTCGCTGCGCGGTGCCGTGGCCGGCGATCCGCGGGCCTGGTCCGTGGCTGCCTGAAGCGACCGAAGGAACAGCACCATCGACTACCTCGCCGACCTCGACAACGCGCGCCTCGCCAACCTCTGCGGCGTGCTCGATGGGAACCTGCGACAGATCGAGACTGCGTTCGACGTGTCGATTAAGCGGCGCGGTGCGCGCTTCACGATCAGCAGCGCCGCGGGCAGCACGACAGGCGGGCCGTCGCACGGCAAGGGACGCGAGCAGGCGCGCGGCGCGCTGCAGTACTTCGCCACGATCAGCGGTCATCCGTTGTCGACGGAGGACGTGCAGCTCGGCCTGGTCGAGCTGAAGAAGGAACCGCGGCTGACGGCGGCCGCCAACGACGCGGACGGCGAGTCCGACGGCGTGACCGCCACGACGTTGCGAACGCGGCGGGCGGACCTGCATGGCCGCACGCCGAACCAGCGCGCCTATCTGAAGGCGATCGCCGCGCACGACATCACGTTCGGCATCGGACCCGCGGGCACCGGCAAGACCTACCTGGCGGTCGCGGCGGCGGTCGATGCGCTCGAGCGCGACACGGTGCAGCGGATCGTTCTGACCCGTCCCGCGGTCGAGGCGGGCGAGCGGCTCGGCTTCTTGCCGGGTGACCTGACGCAGAAGATCGACCCGTACCTCCGACCGCTGTACGACGCGTTGTACGACCTGCTCGGCTTCGATCGGACCCAGAAGCTGTTCGAGAAGCAGGCGATCGAGGTCGCTCCGCTCGCGTACATGCGCGGTCGCACGCTGAACAACGCGTTCGTCATCCTCGACGAGGCGCAGAACACGACGCCCGAGCAGATCAAGATGTTCCTCACGCGCATCGGCTTCGGCAGCCGCGCGGTCATCACCGGCGACGTCACGCAGGTCGACCTGCATCGATCGCAGAAGAGCGGCCTCGTCGAGGCGAGTCTCGTGCTCGCGAACGTCAAGGGCATCGGCTTCACGCACTTCACGAGCGCCGACGTCGTGCGACACCCGCTGGTCGCGCGCATCGTCGAGGCGTACGAAGCGCACTACGGTCCGGTCAAGCCGGCGTCCTGAAGACGCCCGCATGGCCGGTACGACGCTGCGACTCGCCGTCCAGTACGCGAGCGAGCGACCCGCGCCCGGACGCGCGCAGGTACGACGATGGGTCGGCTCGGCGCTCGCGAAACTGGTTGATTCGTCAACGAGCGGCGAAGCCCGATGGATCGAGGAGGCCATGCTGACGATCCGCTTCGTCGACGAAGACGAGGGTCGCTCGTTGAATCGCGGTTTCCGCGGCAAGGACCATGCGACCAACGTGCTGACGTTCGTGCTGGGCGACGACGCGACGAATGCCACGAGGGTCGAGGCCGACATCGTGATCTGCATGCCGGTCGTCGAGGCGGAGGCCCGCGCGCAGGACAAGCCGGTGTTCGTGCATTGCGCGCACCTGGTCGTCCACGGAACGCTCCATGCGTGCGGATTCGACCACGAGACCGAAGCGGAGGCCGAAGCGATGGAACAGATCGAACGCGGGGTGCTGGCGCGCTTCGGCATCACCGATCCGTATCGCGTCGTCGAGTCGGAGCACGCACGATGATTTCACGCCGCGCGCTGTTGAGCGCTGCGCTGCTGGCCGTGCCGGGCCTGTCCACCGCCGCGATCGAGGAGTCCGGTGACGCGCCGACGCGTCGAGCGCTCGTCGATCTGGAACGCCGGCACGGCGGCCACCTCGGCGTCGCGATCCTCGACACGAGCGGCGCATCGCCGATCACGCATCGCGGCGACGAGCGCTTCCCGATGTGCAGCACGTTCAAGTGGCTGGCCGCGGCGTTCATCCTCGCGCGCGTCGATCGGCGACAGGAGCGGCTCGATCGTCGCATCGTCTTCACGCGAAGGGATCTGCTCGCGTACTCGCCGGTCAGCGAGCTTCACGTCGACACCGGCATGACGATCAGCGCGCTCTGCGAAGCCGCGGTGACCCGCAGCGACAAC
>CAXTPX010000173.1:0-6300 GCA_964246005.1 uncultured Burkholderiaceae bacterium
AAGACGACTTCGAAGGGTCTCGTGAAACGCGGCAATACGTACGGGGGGAGGACGGCAGGCCGTGGACCGTCCGGCTCGAGCTGGCTGTGGAATTCGCCGATCGCTTCGCGCTTGCGATCGACGGTGGTCTTCGCGAGCGGAATCCGGCGTGCCCGATGCCACGGGATCAGCGGCTCGTGCGGTGACGCCCAGTGCCACATCCACACGGGGTACTCGAAGGCGGTCGCGCCGGTCCGCTCGGCGATCGCCACGGCGGCGTGCCCGCAGGCCTCGTGGTCGGGATGGCCGTCGAAGCGGCAGGTCGCGAGCAGCAAATCGTTTTCGGCCACCTTCGGCAGCAACGCGTCGACGAGCTCGTCGCGATGCGCCGCGACCCGGCCGTCGGGCAGCCCGAGCCGCACGATGTCCGCCGTGATCCCGAGTAGCGCGAGACTTCGTCGCATCTCCGCCGGCCTCGCTTCGGCAAGCCGTGCCGCGGGCCAGGTCGGTGAGCCCTGATGACTCGCCTCGCCGTCGGTCACCGAGACCACGCAAAGATCCGCGCCGAGGGACGACAGGCGCGCGAGGCTTCCGCCGAGGCCCAGGACTTCGTCGTCCGGATGCGGCGCGAGCAGCCAGATGCGCCGATAGGTCGTCGCCCACGGCGCCACATCGCAGTCGGCCATGCGGTCGATCGTGTCGAACGCGCTCCACGTCCGTTCGTCGGTCCCGCGGCCGGCGATCGTTCGTCGCTCGGGCGCGTGGTGCGGCAGCTGTCCGTTCAACATCACAGGCGCCAGCCGATGTCGCGCATCTCTTCGCCGTCCGCGAGCAACGCCCGGCTCTGTGCGACGAGGTCGTGTTCGGCGCGCGACTGTCGGATGAACACCGGCAGGTCGGCGACCATCGAAGCGAACGACGCATCGTTGCAAAGGGGTCCCGCGCCCACCGCCCGCACCGCGTGGTGCAAGACGACCTCGGCAAGCTCGGCGATGGCGCCGCGTACCCGCAACGCCAGGCGCATGGCGTCCTTCGCGGGGTGGGCATCGATCGCTGCCGCCGCTTCGCGCAGGAGCGCTGCGCCCGACGCCAATGCCGCATCGATCGCGCCGAGGTGCGCGAGGGCGTGGACATCGTCGCGTCCCACCTGCAGGTCGCGTACCCGTGTGCCGATCGCCGCGGCCGCGCCGTACCAGCAGGCCGCGACACCGGCACCCCCGTGCCAGAAACCCGGACGATCGAGATACCCGCCGACCGATCCGACGAGGCGCGCCGGTACATCGTCGCAAACGACGTCGAAGCTGGCCGAACCCCGCATGCCGACCGCTTCCCAGCGGCTGTCGTCGATCCGGATGCCCGGCGAATCGAGCAGGATCTCGACCAGGCGGCGGTTGCCGTCCGGATCGGTCGCGGTCATCAGTGCTGCGTCGACGACACGCGCGCCCGAGCACCATGATTTCCGTCCATCGATACGCACTTGCCCGACTTCATGCGGTGCATCGCCGGCAGATCGGATCTCCATCGGATCGACGCGCGATTCGGATGCCCAGACCGCGTACGCCATGCCGTCTGCGGGAGGTCGGCCCGCGTCGATCTCGCTCAGGATCGCCAGTGCGTCCGTATGACCTTCGTACCACTTGACCAACGCCAGATCGTTGCGAGCGACCTGCTCGAGGGCCTGCCACCGGTGGAGCGTTGCACCGCCGCCCGGCTTCGGAAGCCGGTCGAGCCCGCTCTCGATCAGGCCGCGAAGCTTGCCGACGAGCGCGTCGGAACGAGGCGCGATCGGTCCCGTCTCATGAAAGCTCGTCGGCGCATCGGCATCCGCGAACCATTGCCCGACGCGCCGCCCGACGCTGTCCGCTGATTCGATGATTCGTTCGATCCGTGCTGCCATGTGCGCTTCCGAAGGCCGCACGTGCGTCGCAGGGAGACGACGGGACTGCCGTGGCGTGCCGGTCTCGAAGCTTGCCGTCGTGGGGAAGGACCGGGTTCGGACGAAGGCTGATCGAGTCTGTCCCGGCTTGCTGATCTCACCGTGCCGGCTTCAACCGGCCTCGCTCGATCAACTTGACGATGATCGCTTTGCAATCATCGATCGAAGCCGGCTTCGTCAGATGCGCGTCGAACCCGACCGTCGTGGCCCGCTGAACATCGCCGGCGCGGCCGTAGCCCGACATCGCGATCGCGACGATCTCCTCCTTGTCGTTGCGGCGCCGGACCTGGTCGATCAGTTGATACCCATCCATCTTCGGCATGCCGACGTCCGATATCAGCACATCGAAAGTGCGCTGGTCGAGCCACGCCAGCGCTTCGGCACCGCTGTGTCCTTCGACGACATCGGCGCCCTCGATACGCAGCAGCTCGGCGAATGGCTCCAGTGCTTCGGCCGAATCGTCGATCGCCAGGATGCGCAGCCCCATCAGCGGGCCTACCGGTTCTTCCGTCGTCGTCTCCCGCACGGTGGTCTGCTCGTCGTTGGTGGGCATCGCGATCAGGAAGGTCGCTCCCTTGCCGAGGCCGCCCGAGCCTACCGCGACCCGGCCGCCCTGCGCTTCGGTCAGTTCCATGACGAGCGCGAGGCCGATTCCCATCCCGGCCTCGGGCCCCGCCGTTTCGCGCCGTTCCTGGCGAAACATCGAGAAGACGTTCGGCAGGAAGGCCGGCGAAATGCCACGGCCCGTGTCGCTGACTTCGAGGATCGCCTCGTCCGCGACGCGGGTCAGCGTGACCGTCACCGTTCCGCCGGGGTCGGTGAACTTGATCGCGTTGCTGAGCAGGTTCCAGACGATCTGCTCGATCCGCACGGCGTCGCACAACACCGTCAATGCATCGCCCGCGTCGAACCGCCGCACGAGTTCGATCCGCTTCTGCTCGGCATCGCCACCGGCGGCGTCGACGATGCGCGAGACGATGTCGCGCAGCGAGTCGCGCACCAGCGTCATCATCATCTTGCCGGTGCGCGCACGCGACAGGTCGAGCAGGTCGTCGATGATGCGGGCCTGGCTCGCCACGGTGCGCCGAATGGTGTCGGCCGACCGCCTGACCGCAGGGAGCTGCGCGACCTCGGGCATGCGTGTCAACAGCTCCGCATTGACGTGGATCAGGTTCAGCGGGTGCTTCAGTTCGTGCGACATCACGGCGAGGAACTCGTCCTTCAGCCGGTTGGCGGCCTCTGCCGCCAGGCCCGCCTGCTTCTGCTGGCTGAGCTCCTCGTCGCGGCGCGCATCGAGCAACCGGCTGCCGGTCATGTCGCGGGCGATCTTCGCGAAGCCCGTGACGCCGCTGCTCTGATACGACGTCATCACGCCGCTGCAGTAGAAGCGTTCGCCGTCTTTCCGCAAATGCCAGCGCTCGTCCTCGGCGCTGCCGGACATGCGAGCCTTGTCGAGTTCCTGCTGGTGAACCAGGTTCGCTCGATCTTCGGGCGTGAACAGGATGGCCACCGACTGACCGAGCACCTCCGCTTCGCCATACCCGAACGCGTCGCGAGCGCCGGCGTTCCAGGTCCGGATCGCGCCCGCATCGTCGAGCGTGACGATGATGTAGTCGCGGACCGTCATGGCGGCGATGCGTAGCCGCTCCTCGTTGTCGCGAGACGTGCGTTCGGCGATCACGCGCCCCGTGATGTCGACGAGCGTCATCACGGCGCCGTCGATCCGGTTCTCCGTCGTGCGGTACGGGATCACGCGCGCGAGGTAGTGGCGCCCGTTCGCCCCGAGCGTCTCCCGTTCGACCATGCGCAGGCTGCGAAAGGCCTCCTCCACGTCGGCCGTCAGCGATTGCCAGTCGAGTTGATGCCGGATATCGAGCAGCGATCGTCCGACATCGGTCTCGATCAGGCTGAAGAGGTCGGTCGCCCGCGGCGTGAAGCGCTTGACGCGCATGTGCGAGTCGACGAACACCACCGCGATGTCCGTGGACGCGATCAGGTTCTGCAGGTCGTCGTTGATCTGGATCGTCTCCTCGACCTTCGACTTCAGCTCGAAATTGACGGTCGTCAACTCCTCGTTGATCGACTGCAGTTCCTCCTTGCTGGTCTCGAGTTCCTCGGTGGCGGAGTGCAACTCCTCGTTGCTGGCCTGGAGTTCCTCGTTGGATGCCTTCAACTCCTCGGTCGACGTGTCGGACCGCTCGATGGTGTCCTGCAGGTAGGCCTTGAGTTGCCTGACCTCCTCTTCGAGCCGGCGCACGACCGCGCGATCCACCTTTCCGTCGGGACCGGCGTCGACGACCGGCGCTTCGTCCGGCAGCGACTGCAGCATCACCAGGCTCAACTCCGCCTCGGTGTCCGGATCGCGGAACGGATGGACCTTGATCATGACCTGCCGGCCCGTCCCGTCGCCGACCCGCCAGGCCGCGCGGATCGAGGCCGGCTCCCCGGTCTGCTGCGCGCGGAACACCGCAGTGCTCATCTCCGGTCGCATCTCCGGGAGGATGTTGGCGATCAGGTCGTGCGACGGCGTGCCGCCCGCGCGCACGAAGAACGCGCCGGCACCGGCCGACATATGCACGATCTGCTGGCGAGCGTCGACCAGCACGCTCGGCAAGGCGAACTGCTCGAGCGCCCAGCGGTGACGATCGACGTCCGAAACCCGCTTGCGGTCCAGCGGCGGGAGGAGGTCGCGAGCCGCGTACGGCGCATCGGGCGACCCGAGCATCGACGGGACGGGCCGACGTCCGACCATGGCATCCGGGTCGACCGCGAAGATGCGCTGCTTCTTTTCGACGACGCGGAACGCGTTGCCGACGCTGTCGGTGGACTCGGACGTCCCAAGGAACAGGTGGCCGTCGGCGCGCAGGGCGAACCGGAACACCTGCAACGTCTTTTCCTGGCCGTTGACGTCGAGGTAGATCAGCAGGTTGCGACAGGAGATCAGGTCGAGGCGGGAGAACGGTGGATCGCGCAGGACGTTGTGGACCGCGAACAGCACGGACTCGCGGACCGCCTTGACGACCCGGTAGCCATCGCCCTCCTTCTGGAAGAAACGCCGCAACCGATCGGGCGTCACGTCGTTCGCGATGCCTTGCGGGTAGAGACCGGCGCGCCCGACGGCGATCGCGCGCTCGTCGATGTCGGTCGCGAAGATCTGCACCTGCGGCGGGTCCGCCATGTTCTCGACGCGCTCGCGCAACAGCATCGCGAGCGTGTAGGCCTCCTCGCCGCTCGCACAGGCCGGCACCCAGACGCGGATCGAATCGTTCCCGCTACGGCCGGTGCAGAGCGCGGCGAGGACGGTGGACTCGAGCATCGCGAACGCTTCCGGATCGCGAAAGAAGCTCGTCACGCTGATCAGCATGTCCTGCAGGAGCGCGCTGGTCTCGGCCGGATGCTGGTCGAGATAGTCGCGATAAGCGGCCAGGTCGGGTACCGCGTTGACCTGCAGGCGGCGCGCGAGCCGCCGCAGCACGGTCGCCCGCTTGTAGTGCCGGAAGTCGTGGCGGGTGCGTTTGTGCAGCAGCGCCAGCGTCTCGCGCAACGCCTTCTCGGCGGCGGAGCGTTCGTCCTGCTGATCGAGCCCTGCGTCCGGGTCCGCCGGATCCGCCCCCGGCGGAAGGCGGATCTCGCGGAGGTTGCGGCACAGGGTGACGAGGCACCGGGGCATTGCGCCGACCGGCATCACGAGGTCGATGATGCCGGTGGCGATGGCAGCGCGCGGCATGCTGTCGAACTCGGCGTCCGACGGCAGTTGCGCGATCGTCACGCCGCCGCATTCGTTGATGCGTCGAACGCCGAGGGCGCCGTCGCTGCCGAGGCCCGAGAGGATGACCGCGAACGCGCGCTCCCCGTGGGCCTCGGCGAGGGTCCGCAGGAACAGGTCCACCGCGACATGCGGTCCCCGTTCCCGCGTCGGCTCGCGCAGCGACAGGTGACCGTCGTCCATGTTCAGGTCCTTCGACGGCGGGATGACGTACACCCGGTTCGGCTGGATCGCCATGCGTTCGGTGACCTGCACCACCTCGAGCTTCGTCACGCGCTGCAGGATCGCGGCGATGTTGCTTTCATGATGCGGCGACAGGTGCAGGATGATGACGAACGCCATCTCGCAGGGTTCGTCGAACCGCTCGAAGAAACGGGTGAGCGCGACGACCCCGCCGGCGGAGGCGCCGATGCCGACAATCGGGAACGTCAAGTCGCTCCTCGTGACTTGCCTGAAGTCCGCCTGGTTGGCGGGCGTGGTGGAAAGCGTCAAGGGTGTTTTGTCCGTAGGATCGGAGAAGGCGGTGCGCGACGATCCTGATGGCGGCGAAGTGAGAATGTACATCTCCCGCGGTGCGTGCACACTCTCGACCGCGGTCGGGGGGCCAGCGCATCGACGG
>CAXTPX010000174.1:0-6281 GCA_964246005.1 uncultured Burkholderiaceae bacterium
CTTCCAGGCCCAGGACGGCGACGACGGTGACGACGAACGCGATCAACGACACGCAGCCCGACACGAGCAGCAGCCGCGACGGCGTGTAGGGATCGAGCATGCGGCCCGCGACCCCGGCCGTGACCGCGAATCCGACGATCATCATCAGCCACACGATCGTCGCCGAAGCTGCGCGTCGCTCGGGCTCGACGCGCTTGGCGAGCAGGGTCAGCAACGACGTTCCGCTTGCGCTCACGCCGAGCCCGATCATCGCGAATCCGACGAACGCGAGCGCGATGCCGACGCTTCGCTGCGACGGAACGATCGAGACGCCGTAAGCCGCGACGACACCGCCGGTCGCGAGCAGCGCCATCCCGCCGACGATCCACGGTGTGCGGCGGCCACCGACGTCGGAGCCGTGACCCATTCGCGGCCGCATGACCTGCACGAGGTAGTGGAGCGCGACGAGGAAGCCCGGCAGCAGCGCCGGCAACGCCAGCTCGACCACCATGATGCGATTGAGCGTCGACGTCGTCAGGACGACGACGGCGCCGATCGATGCCTGCACGAGGCCGAGACGAACGACGCTCGCCCAGCCGAAGCGCGGGCTGCCGGCAGCGACGGACGCGTCAACCACCCGAAACTCCCATCCCGCGCAACGCGAAGGCGCTGATCAGCATGCCGGCGACGAACAACGGCACGCCGAAGCCGCTGTACCAGATCGCGCGCTCCTTCGGCTGCTGGAGGAAGTGATCCATCATCGCGAGCTGCAGCAGGATCAGCGCGCCGACGGCCATCGCGTGCACCGGCCGATGCCAGAGCGCGAGGCACAGCACCACGACGACCTGCGGCGCGATCATCATCCAGCACGCGACGCGCGCCGCCGGGTGGACGCCGAGACGCACCGGCAGCGATCCGATCCCCATCTGACGATCGCCCGGCACCGACTTGAAGTCGTTGAGCGTCATGATCCCGTGCGCGCCGAAGCTGTAGAGGAGCGCCAGCGCGACGCTGCGGATCTCGGGAAACTGGCCGGCCGACATCACCGCCGCGCCGGTGATCCACGCGAGACCTTCGTAGCAGAGTGCGCACGCACTGTTGCCCCACCAGCCGTTCTTCTTCAGGCGCATCGGCGGCGCGCTGTAAGCCCACGCGAGCACGAGCCCGAGCGCGGCCGCGAAGAAGCCCCAGGTGCCGAGCGCGATGGCGACCGCGAGCGAGACCACGGTCCACGCGATCGCGAGGTTGATGCCCCAGCGGCCGGGCATGCGCCCCGACGGAATCGGTCGATCGGGTTCGTTGATCGCATCGACATGGCGATCGAACCAGTCGTTGACGGCCTGGCTGGTCGCACACACCAGGGGGCCGGCCAGAAGGATGCCGAGCAGTGCGATCGGCCAGCGGTCGGCGATCGACAGGCCGGATGCGACGACACCGCATGCGAATGCCCACATCGGGGGAAACCAGGTGACCGGCTTGAAGAGCTCGGTGACGGCTGACAGATGCGGCCTGGAAAGGGTCGTCGTGGACATGACTTGAGTTTTGCACTTGACAACTTCCGCTGTCAATGTAGATTTACACCTTCTCTCGCTTTATTCGATTCGCTCAGAGCCCGCCCGAGCCCAACCTGACGAGGTCTGTACCATCGATGGAACCTCCTGATCTCAAGAACAAGGGTCGCGGCACCATGTCCAATCTTTCCGTCATCGTCTATCGAAGTCGTTCCGTGTTCGCCCAAACGGATCTCGACCTGTTCTATCTGCTCGCCCACGCCCGGGAGCGCAACAAGATCGCGGGCCTGACCGGGGTGATCCTCTACGACCGCGGCCACTTCTTCCAGTGGATCGAGGGGACCAACCAGGAACTCGGCCGCACCTGGAACCGGATCCGCAACGACTCCCGTCATTCGGATATCCGGCTGCTGGCCGATCAGGAGATTCCGGTGCGCCTGTTCGACGGCTGGAGCATGCAACTCGCGCATCGCGATCGCGAGCACGAAGGCATTGCCGAGGGGTTCGTCGTGACGAATGCGTCGTTGCTCGACGACCTGCACCTCAATCCCGGCAAGGTGCCCAATATCCTCGCGTCGTTCAGCAAGCTCGGCGGGGCGTTCAAGACCGTCGACGTGTGAATGGGCGGATAGGAAGATCGCGACGCCGATCTACTCGGTGTCGCCGACATCCGCTTCGAGCATCTGGTAACGCCGCAGCTTGACGTAAAGGCTCTGACGCGACAGGCCCAGAAGTTCTGCGGCAGCGACGCGGTTGTCGCGCGTCAGCTCCAGCGCAGCACGAATACACATCTGCTCGATCAGGCCGGCCGTGTTCCCGACGATGTCCTTCATCGGCAGGCGCCCGACCAGCTCGGTCAGCTGACCGACTGACTTCGGCAAGTCTTCGCGCGCGCCGATGTCCGCCGGCAAACGGCGCCCGACGTCGCGAATCGCGAAACCGAGCAGCCCGTCGTCCCCTTCGCCGACCGAAGCCGCCGAGATCTCGACGTCCGTCAGTGCGCCGTGCTCGGCCCGCAGATGTGTCGCGAACAGCTTGATCGAACCGCGTTGTCGCAGGTTGGTGACCAGCACCCCCAGGTCGACGCTGGTCCGCCCCAGCCAGCGACCGAGCGACGCTCCGCGCACCTGGCGCTCCGTCGCGATCTGCACCAGCTCGAGGAAGGCGGCGTTGGCCTGCACGATCCTGCCGCTGCGGTCGGTCAGGACGGTCGCGTCGGGCGACGAGGCGAAGTAGTCGATGAAGCGCTGCTCGCTGACGAACTCACGCCCCGCCGACTTCGCGCGACCGACGGCGACGCCCAGTTGCAGCATGAAGACCGGCACGCCATCGTGGCGGAACAGCGACGCGACCGCCGTGGCACTGGTGTTGTCGACCAACGCGAGCGGGAACGACGTGGCATCGGCGCCGACCAGCAGCCCGTCGAGCTTCTTCGTGAGGACCGCTTCGCCCGCGGGAGCCACGATGGTCCGGATCGATGCGCCGACCAGTGCGGCGGCCGAACTGCCCAGCCGATGACAAGCCGCCGGGTTCGCCTCCGAAATGCGGCGGTTCGCCGCATCGAAGATGAGGATCGCGTCGCTCGAAGAATTCAGGAGGTAGCGATACCGGGTCTCGAGTTCGCGCAGCCGCGCATAGTCGCGTTCGATGGAAGCTTGTGCGTCGAGCAGCCGTCGTTGCGCCTCTGCCGCAGGGTCGGGCATCGTGTCTGCCCGCTCAGCCGTGTGAGTCCGGCCCAACGCTTTGTTGTTCTTCCCCATGCCTGCCGTTCCGGACGCTTTCCCTTGCATTGGCTCGCTCGCCCCGACTGCATCGATGCCGCGTCGACGATGCGAGTGACCACGAATCGCGACGTCAACCGCCCCGAGCGGACGCGGGTCATCAGCGACGGCGCGACCGCCGAAAACCCATGCGGAGTGTCCGGGACGGCCCGGTGGGCCGTGCTTACCCTGGAGATTCGATCCGCGCCAGCGGCGCGTGGAGAGCAGGAGAATAACTGTTCAGCAACTGAGGGATCACGCGACCCTCGATCACTCGCAGGAGGCATTGCAGATCGTGCTCACCAAGCGAACTGCACCACTGCGTCCGACCTTGAACGAGGCCCTCTCTGGCCCCGCTTCGACCACCTCCCGGCAGCACCCCTTTGGCGCGTAACGCGCCGGCATTGCGCAAGGCATTCAGAATCTTCTCGTCCACCACGAGGGACTCCATCACTTCGCTCATTCACGTCTCCTCTGAAGCGAAGCCGTGTCGATCGATCGTGCGAAGGCGCCATGTATCCAGCTTGCCCGAGCATCACCGACACTGCCTCGCATTTGCTACCGGTCTCTCTTCCGGGGCCCCTGTCTCGTTCGCCGAGGGCTCTACTCTCTATCCGATGGCGTTGTAGGACAACGGATGATGCGCGAACGTGCTCATTAAGCGCTCGAACTTTTTTTTTGTAAACGTCAATTTTTTCGAAAACGTCATTTCTTTGTTACGTCCATTTTAGTTGACAGTACAGAGACGGACCGATAGATTGGCCGTCATGCCCCAGCCTTCCCCGCATCGTAGTTCCGCCCCCGTGGGCGCGCCGGTCGGTCGGCGTCGTCCGCGGGCCGCGAAAGATCCCCGAGCTCCGCAGGGTCTCTACACGAAAGCCGAACGGGCCCGCCGCGACGCGACGCGCTGGACGCTCGTCCAGGGCCTGCTGGCGCCGGTCCAGTTCGTCATATTCGCCGTCAGTCTCGTACTCGTCGTGCGCACCCTGGCGACCGGCCACGGCGGCAATGCGGCACTCGCGTCGGTCGTCGTCAAGACGCTGGCGCTGTACACGATCATGATCACCGGGTGCATCTGGGAGAAGGTCGTGTTCGGCCGCTATCTGTTCGCGCCGATCTTCTTCTGGGAAGACGTGTTCAGCATGCTGGTACTGACATTGCACACGGCCTACCTCGTCGCGTTGTGGTTCGGACTGCTCGAAGACCGCCAGCTGCTCACGCTCGCGTTGGCCGCGTACGCGACCTACGTCATCAACGCCGGCCAGTTCATCCTCAAGCTGCGTGCTGCGCGACGCGGCGGCGTGCGCCCTGACCAGCAGCAGGTCGACGAAGCGAACGAATGGGCGGAGTGGGCCGTATGAGCGCCGCCGCTCTCGGAGCACGCACCACGCGCATCCCGCCGATCGTTGCTTCATCGCCGGTCTCGACCGGTTGCGAGGACGCACCCGTGCTTCGTGAGCGCGGCCAGCGCGAGGTGTTCTGCGGACTGACCGGCATCATCTGGCTGCATCGCAAGATGCAAGACGCGTTCTTCCTGGTGGTCGGCTCGCGCACCTGCGCCCACCTGATCCAGTCCGCCGCCGGCGTGATGATCTTCGCCGAGCCACGCTTCGCGACCGCGATCATCGACGAGCGCGACCTGGCGGGCCTGGCCGACGTGCACGAAGAACTCGATCGCGTGGTGACGCGTCTGCTCGAGCGCCGGCCCGATATCCGCACGCTGTTCCTGGTCGGCTCCTGCCCGTCCGAAGTGATCAAGCTCGACCTGTCGCGCGCGGCGGAACGCCTGAGCAGCGAGTTCATGCCGCGGGTGCGGGTGCTCAACTATTCGGGTAGCGGCATCGAGACCACGTTCACGCAGGGCGAGGATGCCTGCCTCGCGGCGCTCGTGCCGTCGCTGCCGGCCGAGCCGATCGCGGCAATGCGGACGCTGATGGTGGTCGGCACGCTCGCCGACGTGGTCGAAGACCAGTTCGCCCGGCTCTTCGCGGCGATGGGGATCGACGTGCGTTTCTTCCCGCCGCGGCTCTCGCGGACGTTGCCGCCGGTCGGCCCGAACACGCTGTACCTGCTCGCGCAACCGTTCCTCGCGGACACGGCGCGGGCGCTGGAAGAACGGGGCGCGACGCGGCTCGCGGCGCCGTTTCCGCTCGGCGCCGAAGGCACGACGGCGTGGCTGCAGGCCGCGGCCGACGCGTTCGACATCGCCGACGACGTCTTCGAGCGCGTGACGGAGGCACCGCGAGCGCGTGCCGCGTCGGCCCTCGCGCGCCAGCGTCTCCTTCTCGCGGGCAAGTCCATCTTCTTCTTCCCCGACTCGCAGCTCGAGATTCCGCTCGCGCGCTTCCTGTCACGCGAGCTCGGCATGTCGCTGGTCGAAGTCGGAACGCCGTACCTGCACCGCCAGCATCTCGCAGCCGAGCTCGCGCTGCTGCCGGCCGGTACCGCGTTGTCCGAGGGGCAGGACGTCGAGCGGCAGCTCGACCGTTGCCGCAAGGCGCGACCGGATCTGGTCGTGTGCGGGCTCGGGCTCGCCAACCCGCTCGAGGCCGAGGGAATGACGACCAAGTGGGCGATCGAGCTCGTCTTCACGCCGATCCAGGGGTATGACCAGGCCGCCGACCTCGCCGCGTTGTTCACGCGACCGCTCGACCGGCGCCAGCGGCTGGCCGGCACCCGGCTCGCGGCCTGAGTCGCGGCAGACCACGATGCAGCTCACGCTCTGGACCTACGAAGGACCGCCGCACGTCGGCGCGATGCGCGTCGCGACCGCGATGCGCGACGTGCACTACGTGCTGCACGCGCCGCAGGGCGACACCTACGCCGACCTGCTGTTCACGATGATCGAGCGCCTGCCACGACGCCCGCCGGTGACCTACACGACGTTCCAGGCGCGCGACCTCGGCGGCGACACCGCCGAGCTCTTCAAGAACGCGGCGCGCGACGCGTACGCCCGCTTCAAGCCGCAGGCGATGATGGTCGGCGCGTCGTGCACCGCCGAGCTGATCCAGGACGATCCGGGCGGCCTCGC
>CAXTPX010000175.1:0-6224 GCA_964246005.1 uncultured Burkholderiaceae bacterium
TCTTCACGGTGCGCGTGACGACGTCGCCCATCGGTTCGCGCACCTGGCGGACCTGCGCGACCCAGTCCTTCTGCGACACGGACTTCCTGAAGAAGTCCGACGCGACGCCCCAGCTCTCGGCGTACTGCTTCGCATCGACGAGACGGAGGAATTCGTCGCCGGGCTGCGCGCCGTCCTGCGGTGGAGCAGCGTGCGCAATCAGGATGGTCAGGCATGCGACCACAGCCGCCAGAGCCCGCAACAGGCTGCGCTGAACGGCGATCATCGATCAACCTTCGGCTCGAAGGCCACCGTAGCGACATCCACGTCGAACGCCGACGCGAACAACGCACCGTCGGGTCCGAACACACGCACGATGCCCTTCGCATCGACCAGCCACACTTCCTTCGCGCCGGCGTCGAGATAGAGGCGGACCTTGGATTGCAGTTCGGACTCCGCATTCGAGGGTGACTTGATCTCGACGCAGATCTCGGGGGCGACGACATAGGGATCGGCAAAGCGATGCGTCTCGAAGAAAGCATCCGAGAACCACGCGACGTCAGCGACCTTCACGCCATCTGGCGTTGCAACGGAACACTCGACGATCGTTTGTCCCTTCAATCGACGCTTCAGCAGGTCCGAAACTCTCGTCTGATAGAAGCCATGGACGTTCTTCGCCGGACTCATGATCAGCTGTCCTCCGCGATTGGTCTCCACCTTGTACGGCAGGTCGCGCAGGCTCTTGTCCTCGAGCACCTCGGCCCAGCGTGCGCTGACCTGCTCGAGCCAGAGCGGCTTCGCTTCGAGAACAGTGCTCATCGGTCGATCTCCCCGAACACGATGTCCTGCGTGCCGATGATCGTCACGACGTCGGCCAGCATGTGGCCGCGCGACATCTCGTCGAGTGCCTGCAGGTGCGCGAAGCCGGCCGCGCGGATCTTCAGCCGGTAGGGCTTGTTCGCGCCGTCGGACACGATGTAGACGCCGAACTCGCCCTTCGGATGCTCGACCGCCGCATACGCCTCGCCGGCCGGCACGCGCATGCCTTCGGTGAAGAGCTTGAAGTGATGGATCAGCTCTTCCATGTTGGTCTTCATGTCGACCCGCGACGGCGGCGCGATCTTGTGGTTGTCGACCATGACCGGGCCCGGGTTGTTGCGCAACCACTCGACGCACTGCTTGATGATGCGATTGGACTGCCGCATCTCCTCGACGCGCACGAGATAGCGGTCGTAGCAGTCGCCGTTGACGCCGACCGGCACGTCGAAATCGAGCAGGTCGTAGACCTCGTACGGCTGCTTCTTCCGCAGGTCCCACTCGATGCCGGAGCCGCGCAGCATCGGACCGGTGAAGCCGAGGGCCTTCGCCCGCTCCGGCGTCACGATGCCGACGCCGACCAGGCGCTGCTTCCAGATGCGGTTGTCGGTCAGGAGCGTCTCGTATTCGTCGACGTAACGCGGGAAGCGGTTGGTGAAGTCCTCGATGAAGTCGAGCAGCGATCCCTGGCGATTGACGTTGAGTTCCTTCAGCGCCTTGCCGTTCTTCGTCTTCGACGACTGGTATTGCGGCATCACGTCGGGCAGGTCGCGATAGACGCCGCCCGGACGGTAGTACGCCGCGTGCATGCGCGCGCCCGACACGGCCTCGTACATGTCCATCAGGTCCTCGCGCTCGCGGAACGCGTAGAGGAACACCGCCATCGCGCCGACGTCGAGGGCGTGGGCGCCCAGCCACAACAGGTGATTGAGGAGTCGCGTCAGCTCGTCGAACATCACGCGGATGTACTGCGCACGGAGCGGCACCTCGACGTCGAGCAGCTTCTCGATCGCCATCACGTAGCCGTGCTCGTTGCACATCATCGACACGTAGTCGAGCCGGTCCATGTACGGGACGGACTGGATGTAAGTACGCGTCTCCGCCAGTTTCTCGGTCGCGCGATGCAGGAGGCCGATGTGCGGATCGGCGCGTTGCACGACCTCGCCGTCGAGCTCGAGCACGAGCCGCAGCACGCCGTGGGCAGCGGGATGCTGCGGGCCGAAATTCAACGTGTAATTCTTGATCTCAGCCATGACGGCGCGCCCGCATTCCGAATCGTCGTTCCCGCGAACGCGGGAACCTAGCGGCGTCGATCACGGCACCGATCCACGACGCCGGCCCGGCTACGCGCGAACGATGGCAGAGGGTGGTCCTCATCCCTTCATCCCCCCGTAGCCCTCTTCGCGGATGACCCGCGGCACGATCTCGCGCGGCTCGATCGTGACGGGCTGGTAGATCACGCGCTTCTGCTCGGGGTCGTAGCGCATCTCGACGTTGCCGGTGACCGGGAAGTCCTTGCGGAACGGATGTCCGACGAAGCCGTAGTCGGTCAGGAGGCGCCGCAAGTCGTCGTGCCCTTCGAACACGATGCCGTAGAGGTCGAAGCATTCGCGCTCGTACCAGTTGGCCGACGGCCAGACCCCGGTCAGCGACGGCAGCAGCGGAAAGTCGTCGTCGCTCGCGAACGCTCGCAGCCGCAGCCGCCAGTTGTTCGACATCGACAACAGATGCGACACGGCCGCGAAACGCAGCCCTTCCCACGCGCCGTTGCCATAGTCGCTATAGTCGACACCGCAGAGGTCGAGCAATTCCTCGAAGCCGAACTCCGGTCGCTCGCGCAGGGCGCGCGCGACCGCCAGGTAATCGACCGACGCGACGACGATCGTGAGCTCGCCGTGCGCGACGACGAGGCTCTTCAACGACTCGCCGAACGCGCCGCGAAGATTCGCTTCGAGCGTCTGGAGCCGCGTGATCGCTGGCGGTGCTGCGACGGCCGGGGTGGGATCGGAAGGAGTGGCCATCAGGCGCGCGCGATGGTGGTCTCGCGCTTGATCTTGTTCATCAATTGCAGGATGCCGTACATCAACGCTTCGGCGGTCGGGGGACAGCCGGGCACATAGACATCGACCGGCACGATGCGGTCGCAGCCGCGCACGACCGAATACGAGTAGTGGTAATAGCCGCCACCGTTCGCGCACGATCCCATCGAAATCACCCAGCGCGGCTCGGTCATCTGGTCGTAGACCTTGCGCAGCGCGGGCGCCATCTTGTTGCACAGCGTGCCGGCGACGATCATCACGTCGGACTGCCGCGGGCTCGGTCGGAACACGACGCCGAAGCGGTCGAGGTCGTAACGCGAAGCGCCGGCATGCATCATCTCGACCGCGCAGCAGGCCAGGCCGAAACTCATCGGCCACAACGAGCCGGTGCGCACCCAGTTGATGACGTTGTCGATCTTCGTCGTGACGAAGCCTTCGGAAAGTACGCCTTCGATGCTCATGTCTTCGATTCGATTGATGGACCCGGGGCAAGCGGCTTCCCGTCACTCCCAGTCAAGTGCGCCCTTCTTCCAGATGTACCAGAAGCCGACCAGGAACTCCGCGACGAATGCCAGCATCGTGCAGTAGCCGTAGAGCCCGAGATCCCGGAGCGACACGGCCCACGGGAAGAAGAACGCGGTCTCGAGGTCGAACAGGATGAAGAGGATGGCGACGAGGTAGTACCGGACGTCGAACTTCATCCGCGCGTCTTCGAAAGCCTCGAATCCGCATTCGTACGGCGACAACTTCTCGCTGTCGGGATTGTTCGGCGCGACCAGATTGCCGAGCGTAATCGCCGCGAGGCCGACCCCCGAGCCGACCAGGATGAACAGCAGGACCGGGAAATAATTTTCGAGCAACACGCACGATCCTCGGAGATGCGACGAGCAATGCCGTGAGATCGACGTGCCCATCGAGCGCACACGGACCACGAAGCGACAACGATCAAACCATTGGTGCCGACGGCGAGACTCGAACTCGCACAGCTTTCGCCACTACCCCCTCAAGATAGCGTGTCTACCAATTTCACCACGTCGGCATGTGAAGCGAATCGCCGGAAACCGCGATCCGCCACGAAACGAATTGTCTCACCGCCTGCGTCCGATCGCGCGGACGTTCAGGCTCTTTCGACACCGCATACGCGAAGCATGCGGCCCCACCGCTACTTCGGAATCTCGGACTGCTTCGGCACGGCCTTGTCCGCATCGCCCGAGGTGACCGGCGCGGGCGCGGACCGCGGTACCGTCTCGGTCGGAATGCCGGTCGACGCCGGCGCGGTCTGCGTCGGCAGGTTCTGCATCACGCCGCCGCCGGCTTTCGGCCGGTTGGTGGCGAAGTACGCCAGGGCGAGCGTGCTGACGAAGAACACCGCCGCGAGGACGCCCGTCGTGCGACTGAGGAAGTTGGCCGAACCGGTCGCACCGAACAGGCTGCCCGAAGCGCCGGCGCCGAAGCCGGTCCCCATGTCCGCACCCTTGCCGTGCTGAAGGAGGACGAGCACGATCACACCCGCTGCGGACAGCAACATCACGACGTAGATGAACTTGCTCAGTAATTCCATGTTCCTCGACCACTGTTCCCGCGCTGCGGTCTGCTGCAGCGCTATTGAATCGTCTGCACGGATCGATCGTGCGCACATCGGGCCGCGCACTCCACGATCCCCATGAAGTCCTCGGCGACCAGTGACGCACCGCCGATCAAACCGCCATCGATGTCGTCCTGGCCGAAGAGGGCCGCGGCATTCGAGGCCTTGACGCTGCCCCCGTAGAGAATCAGCACCTGGTCAGCAGCAGCACGATCGCATTGCGCAAGATGCTCGCGGATGAAGGCGTGCATCGCCTGCGCTTCCGCAGGTGACGCGGTCTTGCCAGTACCGATCGCCCAGACCGGTTCGTACGCGAATACCGAGCCCCGCAACGCCGCGGCGCCCGAACGACCCGTGACCGCATCGAGCTGCCGGGCAACGACCGCGGTCGCCGCCCCCTGCTCGCGCTCGTCGAGCGTCTCGCCCACGCACACGATGGGGGTGATACCGGCGTCCAGCGCCCGCTGCGTCTTCTGCGCCACGCGTTCGTCGGTATCGCCGAACCAGGTCCGGCGCTCGGAGTGCCCCACGATCGCGTAACGGCATCCGAAGTCGCGCAACATGCTGGTCGACACCTCGCCCGTGTAGGCGCCGCGCTCGTACTCGCTGACGTCCTGCGCACCGAGTTCGATCGCCGAACCACGCAGCGCCGTGGCGACCTGCGACAGATACGGAAACGGCACGCACACCGCGATGCCGCCCACTGCATCGCCGTCGTCGCCGGCCGCATCGATCAGCGACTTCACGAGCGCAGCGTTGCCGTTCAGATCCCCGTTCATCTTCCAGTTCCCGACGACGAGTTTGCGGCGTTGCTGCATGCGAGTGGTCGAGGGATCGGGGTAATGGCGAAGCACGTGGACGGGCTGCGAATCCACTGCGCGAAACCGCGAGATTGTACGCAGTTACCCGGAGCCCGGTCAAACGAGGCCAGGACCCGCCGCCGGCCTCCCGAACCGATCGTTCAGACTTCCAGGACGATCTTTCCGATGTGGGTGCTGCTCTCCATCAGACGGTGCGCATCGGCTGCCATCGCCAGCGGAAAGGACTTGAAGACCACCGGCTTGATCGCCCCCGACTCCAGCTGCGGCCAGACGTGCTTCAGCAGGTTGTCGGCGATCTTCTTCTTGAAGGCCGCGTCGCGCGGTCGCAGCGTCGATCCGGTGATCGTCAGCCGTCGCCGGAGGATCTGCCCGAGGTCGACTTCCGCCTTCGAGCCACCGAGGAGCGCGATCAGCACGAGTCGACCGTCGTCGGCCAGCGCCTTGATGTCGCGCGGCACGTAATCGCCCGCCACCATGTCGAGCACGACGTCGACGCCGCGGCCCTCGGTCAAGCCCTTGACGACCTCGACGAAGTCCTCGGTGCGGTAGTTGATGCCGCGCTCGGCGCCGAGCGCCTCGCAGGCACGCGCCTTGTCGTCCGACCCGGCCGTCGCGAACACGCGATGGCCGAGCGCCTTCGCGAGTTGGATCGCCGTCACGCCGATCCCGCTCGTGCCGCCCTGCACCAACAGCGTCTCGGTGCGGCCGGCCGCGTCGATACCGAGGCGCGCGCGGTCGAACACGTTGCTCCACACGGTGAAGAACGTCTCGGGCAGCGATGCGGCCTCGATCATCGACAGCCCCGCCGGGATCGGCAGGCACTGCTCGAGCGGTGCCGTGCAGTACTCCGCATAACCGCCGCCCTGCACCAGCGCGCAGACCTGGTCGCCGACCTTCAGCCGAAGCGCGTCGGTTTTCGTTCCTTCCCCGATCGCCGCGATCGTGCCGGCGACTTCGAGACCCGGCAGGCCCGACGCACCCTTC
>CAXTPX010000176.1:0-6198 GCA_964246005.1 uncultured Burkholderiaceae bacterium
GCGGCGACGTCCCGGAGGAGATGTTCGGCATTGTCGAGCCCGAGAACGATCTCCAGCGGGGCGAGGGCCGCCTCCAGCGCCGTTCTCGCCGCACCCCCGACGAGCGGAATGCCGAGGCCGGCCGCGACGGTGCTCACGAGCGACGACGGATCGACGACCGAGGCGAGTTCGATCCAGCAGACGCCGTGACGACTCGCGCTGCGACGACCCTGCAAGACCTGTTGCGCGAGCCGTGTCTTGCCGATCCCGCCCGCCCCCACGATCGTCACGATCCGATGCGCATCGATCAGGCTCTCGACGACGCGCCGCTCGTCGTCCCGGCCGATCAGCGGCGGCATTACCTCGGGCAGGTTGCTGCGGCCGCGGTCGTCCGGCAGGTGGCCTGTCGCAACGGGCGAGAGCTCGTCGACCGACGCGACGAAACGGTACCCGCGACCCGGGATGGTCGCGACGACCTGGGGCCCGAGGACCTTCCGCAACGCGCCGATCTGCACCGCGAGGTTGTTCGGCTCAACCATCGCGTCCGGCCACACCGCGTCGAGGAGCTCGTCGCGCGGGACCAAGCGCTCGCGCCGTTCGATCAGCGCGAGCAGCAGGTCGAACGCACGAGCACCGAGCGTCGCGTCGCGGCCATCGATGATCAGTCGCCGCTCAGCCGCGAGAAGCTGAACGTTGCCGAATCGAAAGGCGCTTTGGCGGAGTGACACGTGAACCAGCCATGAGACGGAAAGACGCGAGGCGCTGTCATCTTTGCATCCTTGCCGCACCGCAGCAACGCAGTCGTCGCAGGCCTGGTCCGGTGGGAGACGGCACGTGACACGACGTGACTGGTTCAGGGCTTCGGGATCGAGGCATGATGGGCGGCCTCCCGACGAAGGCGAGTGCGAGAGAGGACCGTCGTCAGCGTGCTCGTCATCGATCCTCGGCTCGGGACGAAAGCATTCGTACCGTCGGCAGGTCGGAGCCGCCGGCGTGCCGCCAACCCGCACGCTTCGCATCGACGTCGTGCACGGAGACCGAGATGACCAACAGGAACACGATCTGCCTCTGGTACGACGGCACCGCACTGGAAGCCGCGACGTTCTACGCCGCGACCTTCCCCGACAGCGCGGTGGGCAGCGTCCATCGCGCGCCGGGCGACTATCCGGCCGGGCACGAAGGCGAGGTCCTGACCGTCGAGTTCACCGTGGCCGGCGTCGCGTGCCTTGGGCTGAACGGCGGTCCGGCGTTCAAGCACAGCGAGGCGTTCTCGTTCCAGGTCGCAACGGAAGATCAGGCCGAGACCGACCGCCTGTGGAACGCGATCGTCGGCAACGGCGGCGAGGCGAGCGCTTGCGGATGGTGCAAGGACCGATGGGGCCTGTCGTGGCAGATCACGCCCCGCGCGCTGACCGAGGCGATGACCGATCCCGACCGGGCTGCGGCGAAGCGCGCGTTCACGGCGATGATGCAGATGGGGAAGATCGACATCGCCGCGATCGAGGCGGCGCGACGCGGCTGAGGGCGGACTGCGGCCTCTGCCCGGCCGTTACGTTACCTGGAGACCGCGATGCGTCCACAGCTCTACGCCCACCCGTTCTCGTCGTACTGCCAGAAGGTGTTGATCGCGCTGTACGAAAACGAGACGCCGTTCGAGTTCCGGACACTGTCGCCCGAGGCGCCCGACGTCTGCGCCGCGTTCGAAGCCCTGTGGCCGATCAAGCGTTTCCCGCTGCTCGTCGATGGCGCCCGGACGCTGTTCGAGGCCACCGTCATCATCGAGCACCTCGCGCTCCACCATCCCGGTCCGGTGCGCCTGATTCCGCCCGAACCCGATGGGGCGCTCGAGGTGCGCATGTGGGATCGCTTCTTCGACAACTACGTCTCGACGCCGCAGCAGAAGATCGTCTTCGACGCGATGCGATCTGGCGAGGCGCACGACGCGCACGGCGTCGATGATGCGAGGCGAATGCTCGACACTGCGTACCGGGTCCTCGATGCACGCATGGCCGGTCGTACGTGGGCGGTCGACGATCGCTTCAGCCTGGCCGACTGCGGCGCTGCGCCCTTCCTGTTCTATGCGGACTGGACCCACGCGATCGATCCCGCGTTCACGCACGTGCATGCGTATCGGCGCCGCCTGCTGGAACGGCCGTCGTTCGCGCGAGCGGTCGACGAGGCCCGGCCGTATCGCGCGTACTTCCCGCTGGGGGCGCCGGATCGGGATTGAGTCGGACGAGCGCGGACTCCGCGCAAGCGGCCCGACGCGCGAGATCGGGGACCCCGGTCCTCACATGCTCCGTCGATACTGCCCGCCCACCTCGAACAACGCCGTCGTGATCTGCCCGAGCGAACACACCCGCACCGCTTCCATCAGCACGTCGAACACGTTGCGGTTGTCGATCACCGCCTGCTGAAGCGCCTTCAGCATCGCCGGCGACTCGCTCGCATGCGTCGCGTGGAAGTCCGCGAGCCGCTTCAATTGCGACTGCTTCTCCTCTTCGGTCGAACGCATCAGTTCCACCTTCGCGAGATGCTCATCGCCGTGCGGATTGCGGAACGTGTTGACGCCGATGATCGGCAGCTCGCCGGTGTGCTTCAGCATCTCGTAGTTCATCGACTCTTCCTGGATCTTGCCGCGCTGGTAGCCCGTCTCCATCGCCCCCAGCACGCCCCCGCGTTCGGCGATGCGCTCGAACTCGACCAGCACCGCTTCCTCGACGAGGTCGGTCAGCTCGTCGATGATGAACGCGCCCTGGTTCGGGTTCTCGTTCTTCGCGAGGCCCCACTCGCGATTGATGATCAGCTGGATCGCCATCGCGCGCCGCACGCTGTCTTCGGTCGGCGTCGTGATCGCCTCGTCGAACGCGTTCGTGTGCAGGCTGTTGCAGTTGTCGTAGATCGCGATCAGCGCCTGCAGCGTCGTGCGGATGTCGTTGAACTGGATCTCCTGCGCGTGCAGCGATCGACCACTGGTCTGGATGTGATACTTGAGCTTCTGGCTGCGGTCGTTGGCGCCGTACTTGTCGCGCATCGCGACCGCCCAGATGCGGCGCGCCACCCGGCCCATCACGGTGTACTCGGGGTCCATCCCGTTCGAGAAGAAGAACGACAGGTTCTGCGCGAAGTCGTCGACGTGCATGCCGCGCGCGAGGTACGCCTCGACGAACGTGAAGCCGTTCGACAGCGTGAACGCGAGCTGGCTGATCGGGTTCGCCCCGGCCTCGGCGATGTGATAGCCGCTGATCGACACCGAGTAGAAGTTGCGCACGTTGTGCTGCACGAAGTACTGCGCGATGTCGCCCATCACCTTCAGGCTGAACTCGGTCGAGAAGATGCAGGTGTTCTGCCCCTGGTCTTCCTTCAGGATGTCGGCCTGCACCGTGCCGCGCACGTTCTCGAGTACCCACGCGCGGATCTTCGCGGTCTCGTCGGCCGTGGGCTCGCGGTGGTTGTCGGCCTTGAACTTGTCCAGGTTCTGGTCGATCGCGGTGTTCATGAACATCGCGAGGATCGACGGCGCCGGACCGTTGATCGTCATCGACACCGACGTCGTCGGGCTCGTCAGGTCGAAGCCCGAGTACAGCACCTTCATGTCGTCGAGCGTCGCGATCGACACCCCCGAGTTGCCGACCTTGCCGTAGATGTCGGGCCGCAGGTCGGGCTCGTGGCCGTACAGCGTGACGCTGTCGAACGCGGTCGACAGGCGCTTGGCGGCCATCCCTTCGGACACGTGCTTGAAGCGGCGATTGGTGCGGAACGGATCGCCTTCGCCGGCGAACATGCGCGTCGGGTCCTCGCCCTCGCGCTTGAACGCGAACGTGCCGGCCGTGAACGGAAACGAGCCCGGCACGTTCTCGCGCATCAGCCACTTCAGCGTCTCGCCGTGGTCCTCGTACTTCGGCAGTGCGACCTTGCGGATCGTGGTGCCCGAGAGCGACTTCGTCGTCAGCGCGGTGCGGATCTCCTTGTCGCGGATCTTCACGACGTACTCGTCGCCGGCGTAGGCCTGCTGCATCGCGGGCCACATCGCGAGGAGCTTCCTGCTCGCGGCGTCGAGCTTCGACTCGCGGTCGGCGGCGAGCGTCGCGAGTCGAGCGATCGTCGATGAAGCACCACCCCCTTCTTCGTCGTCCCGGCGCAGGCCGGTACCCAAGTTCGTCGCACCGGTGCCGTGTCCAACTTGGGCCCCGGCCTTCGCCGGGGCGACGAAGCTCTGTGGGGCGCTTTCATCCAACATGCGCGCCGCCGCACGCAACTGCTGCACCTCACGCGCCACGCGACTCTGCTCGACCGACCGCGCGAGATAAGCCCGCACCGTATCCGCGATCTCCGCCAGATAGCGCGGCCGCGCTGGTGGGACGATGACGTTGGTCGCCGTCGACCGACGCGTCGTCACGCGCGGCAGCTTGCCGTCGCGCACCTTCAAACCGAACGCCGCGAGCTTCGGCAGCAGCCCCTGGTACAGCGCGGTCACGCCGTCGTCGTTGAACTTGGACGCCTGCGTGCCGAAGACCGGCATCTCCTCGGTCGGCGTCGTCCAGGCTTCGCGGTTGCGCTGCACCTGCTTCGCCACGTCGCGCAGCGCGTCGGCCGCGCCCTTGCGGTCGAACTTGTTGATCGCGACGAAGTCCGCGAAGTCGAGCATGTCGATCTTCTCGAGCTGGCTCGCCGCGCCGAATTCGGGGGTCATCACGTACAGGCTCGCGTCGACCAGCGGCACGATCGCCGCGTCGCCCTGCCCGATGCCCGACGTCTCGACGACGATCAGGTCGAAGCCCGCGACCTTGCACGCGGCGATCACGTCGGGCAGCGCGTCGCTGATCTCCTGGCCCGCCTCGCGCGTCGCGAGCGAGCGCATGAACACGGCAGCCCTCGGCTTGCCGTCCGCATGCATCCACGGGCCGATCGCGTTCATGCGGATGCGGTCGCCGAGCAGCGCGCCGCCCGACTTGCGGCGCGACGGGTCGATCGAGATCACCGCGATGTCGAGGGCGTCGTCCTGGTCGAGGCGCAGGCGGCGGATCAACTCGTCGGTCAGCGACGACTTGCCCGCGCCGCCGGTGCCGGTGATGCCGAGCGTCGGCACGATCGCCTGATCGGCCGCCTGGTACAACGCGTCGCGCAACTTCGCGAAGGGATCGTCGACCGGCAGCGACGACGCGGCACGTCGGTTCTCGAGCGCAGTGATCAACTGCGCGAGCGCCCGTCGATCGCCGCCCCGGATTCCGTCGAGCGTCGTCGGCGCGAACGACGAGAGGTCGACGTCGCAGCGTTCGATCATGTCGCGGATCATTCCCGCGAGGCCCATGCGCTGGCCGTCCTCGGGGCTGTAGATGCGCTCGACGCCGTAGGCCTGCAGTTCCTCGATCTCGGACGCGACGATCACGCCGCCGCCGCCCGCGAAGACCTTGATGTGCGCGCCGCCACGTTCGCGCAGCAGGTCGATCATGTACTTGAAATACTCGACGTGGCCGCCCTGGTAGCTCGACATCGCGATGCCCTGCACATCCTCCTGTAGCGCGCACGTGACGACCTCGTCGACCGAGCGGTTGTGCCCGAGATGGATGACTTCGCAACCATTCGACTGCAGGATGCGACGCATGATGTTGATCGACGCGTCGTGCCCGTCGAACAGCGATGCGGCCGTGACGAAGCGGACCTTGTGAGTCGGCCGCCAGTCGGCTTCGCGGGCGACGGCCTTGGTGCTGATCGATAGGTCGTTCATGGCGATGATCTCCTCAGGGGTTCAACAGCAGCGGGATCGACGCGCCGTGCGCTTCGAGATCGCGGTGCGCCGCCGCGGCCGCGGCGAGTGGGTACTGCTTCGGCGCCTGCACCTTGAGCCAGCCCGCGGCGAGCGCGTCGAAGACGTTGCGGGTCATCTCCGAACGCCGCGCCGCGTCGTCGACGTAGTGAAAGATGATCGGTCGCGACAGCGACGTCGAGCGGGCCGCGAGCGCGGAGACAGCGAACGGGGGCACCGGCCCGGACGCCTGACCGTAGTTGACCAGATGACCGAACCGCGCCAGCGCATCGAGCGAGCCCACGAAGGACTCCTTGCCGACGCCGTCGTAGGCCACGTCGACGCCGCGACCGTCGGTGATCTCCATCACCGCCTTCGCGACGTCGGTCTCACGGTAGCGGATCGTGTGACGGCATCCGGCCGCGCGCGCCATCCGCTCCTGCTCGTCGCTGCCGACCGTGCCGATCACTTCG
>CAXTPX010000177.1:0-6190 GCA_964246005.1 uncultured Burkholderiaceae bacterium
ACGGCAGCGACTGGAGCCACACATGCCCCGGGCCGCGCAGCGTCGCGAAGAACAATCCTTCCCCACCGAACAGCGCCGTCTTGATCTTGCCGACGTACTGGACGTCGAAATCCACCGTCGGCTGGTACGCGACGACGCAGCCGGTGTCGACGCGCAGCATCTCGCCGGGCGCGAGCTGGCGTTCGAGGATCGTGCCGCCCGCATGCACGAAGACCATGCCGTCGCCGTCGAGCCGTTCCATGATGAAGCCCTCGCCGCCGAAGAAGCCGGTGCCGAGCTTCCGCTGGAACGCGATGCCGAGCGTCACGCCGCGCGCCGCGCACAGGAACGCATCGCGTTGCGCGATCAACGTGCCGCCGATCCGGGACAGGTCGATCGGCACGATCTTGCCGGGGTAGGGCGCCGCGAATGCGACGCGGCGCTTCTGGGCATCGCGGTTCGTGTACACGGTCGTGAACAGGGACTCGCCGGTGACGAGGCGCTTGCCCGCGCCCAGCAGCGCACTGAAGATGCCGCCCTGTTGCGCCGAGCCGTCGCCGAACACGGTGTCGAGGTCGATGCCGGGGTCCATGTAGAACAGGCTGCCGGCCTCGCCGATGGCCGCTTCGCCGGGGTCGAGTTCGAGCTCGACGTACTGCATCTCGTTGCCGAACACCTCGTAGTCGATCACATCCATCCGTGTCTCCGTCTCTCCGTCGTCGGGTCGCAAGGATTCTATTGCGACGAACGAGGGCTCTCGCACAAATCAGACAGGTGGCGTCCGGCGCGACCGGAAATGCAGCCGGCCGCGACCGGCCCTGCTTTTATAATCGGTCGATGAATGTGTTCTACGAGGAAGATGGCGGTTTCAAGGCGGGCAACGTGTTGTCCGACCAGGGTGCTTCGATGCAGGTCGAGTCCGCCAGTGGCAAGCGCAGCAAGGTCAAGAGTGGACACGTCCTCTTCGACTTCCGTGAACCCGATGCCGCGACGCTGATGCGCGATGCGCAGTCGATGGCCGACGCCATCGATCTCGAGTTCCTGTGGGAGTGCGCGCCGCAGGCCGAGTTCTCGTTCAAGGATCTCGCGGTCGACTACTACGGACGTTCGGCAACGCCGGTCGAGTCCGCCGCCCTGATCACGCGGCTGCACTCGGCGCCGATGTACTTTTATCGCAAGGGTCGCGGCCACTATCGGCCGGCGCCGCCGGATGCGCTGAAGGCCGCGATCGCGGGCATCGAGCGGAAGCAGCGCGACGCGGCGCTGCAGGCGACCTGGCGCGACGAGCTCGTCGCGGGCCGCCTGCCCGAGGCGATCGGCACGATGGCACGCGAACTGTTGTTCCGCCCCGATCGCAACCGCATCGAGTACAAGGCGCTGTCGGAGGCGGCCGGCATCCGCGCGATGACGCCCGAGCGGCTGTTGCTCGCGGTCGGCGCGATCGCGTCGGCCGAAGCGCTGCATCGCGATCGCTTCGTCTTCGAGCAGTTCCCGCGCGGTACTGGGTTCCCCGGGACGACGCTGCCGCCCGACGCGATGGCCGCACTCGACGCCTTGCCGGTCGCCGACGTCGAGGCGTTCAGCATCGACGACTCGGCGACGACCGAGATCGACGATGCGCTGTCGGTGACCGCGATCTCGTTACCGAACGATGCCGCGCCCGAGGCCGCGCCCGGTTCGACCGCATGGCGCATCGGCATCCACATCGCCGCGCCCGGCCTCGCGATCCGGCGCGACGATGCGATCGATGCGATCGCGCACGGCCGCTACTCGACGGTCTATGCGCCGGGCGAGAAGCTCACGATGCTGCCCGATGCCGTCGTCGAGGCGTTCACGCTCGCCGCGGGTCGGGCGTGCGCCGCGCTGTCGTTGTACGTGGATGCGATCGATGAAGGAGATGCCGGCTGGCGCATCGTCGGCTCGACCTCGCGCATCGAGCGCGTGCCGATCACCGACAACCTTCGTCACGACCAGCTCGACGTCGTGGTGACCGAAGCCAACCTCGCGAGCGGCGACGGCGATTACCCGCGGAAGCGCGAGCTGACCGTGCTGTGGGGGTTCGCCCGAGCGCTGCATGCGAAGCGGCAGGAGGCGCGGATCGCTTCGGGGTTGCGACCCGAGTCGCATCAACGGGCCGACTACAACTTCCGCGTCGATCGTCCCGAGGATGGCGGCCCCGCACGCATCACGATCGGCGAACGGCGCCGCGGCGCGCCGCTCGACACGGTCGTCGCCGAGCTGATGATCCTGGCCAACAGCACCTGGGGGCGCCTCCTCGCCGACCGCGGCGTGGCCGGCATCTATCGCGCGCAGAACGCGACCTTCGGACCGGCCGGACGCGTTCGCATGATCACGCATCCGGCACCGCACGCCGGACTCGGCGTCGCGCAGTACGCGTGGAGCACGTCGCCGTTGCGGCGCTACGTGGACCTCGTCAATCAGTGGCAGATCGCGTCGTGCCTCGATGGAGGGGGCACTCGTGCGTTCGCGCAGAACGACGTCGACCTGTTCGCGATCGTGTCGGGCTTCGACGCGGCCTACGCGGCCTATGCCGAATACCAGTCGAAGATGGAACGCTACTGGTGCCTGTGCTGGCTCGAGCAGGAAGGCAGGACCGTCGTCGAGGCGCGGGCGACCGGCCGCGAGGACAACGCGATGCTGGTCGATCTGCCGCTCCTGGTCCGCGTGCCGGGCATGGCGGTCGTCGGTCCGGCGGGGACGCCGCCCGGTGCAACGGGCGTGCGCCGCGGGCAGCGGGTCGAGGTGGAGATCCTGTCGACGGATCTTGTCGACCTGTCGGTGCAGTGCCGACTGGTCGCGATCATCGAGGAAGTCGATGCGCTCGACGACGAGGAGATCGTCGATGGCGACGCACCGGCGATCGACGCTGCCGTGGAGGCGGCAGGCCACGACGCCGTGGCGAGCGAAATCCCGCCCGGCGACGGTGCCGCAGCAGGCGGCGAGCCGTCGCAGCCGTCCACGTAGGCGCCTCCAGCCCCGAGCATGTCGCGCGCCCAGCCCACCGTGCTTTCGACGTTGCAACCCCTCGGGGGCCACACGATGCCGGTCGACGACGGCCAACCGATGCGACCGCTCGTGCGCGCTGCGCAACGTCGGCCGGCGCGGCGCCCACCGCCCGGACCGAGCGGCTTCGCGATCGCGCTGGGCGTGTCGGTCGCGCTGCATCTGATCCTGCTCGCGGTGCGTTTCGTGCTGCCGCAGGCCTCGCTGTTCAAGCCACCCGACAGCCCGCTCGAAGTCATCCTCGTCAACTCGCGTTCGACCGACAAGCCGTTGAAGCCGGATGCGATCGCGCAGTTCGACCTGAACGGTGGCGGCGAGCACGAGACCGGCCGCGCCACGTCGTTCCAGCCGCGCATGGCGGAGGTGTCCGACGGCGAAGTCGTGAAGGCATCGCAGAGCGCGATGCAACGTCTCGAAGCGCAGCAGCGAAGGCTGATGACGCAGACGCGCGACGCGCCGCTGACCGTCTCGCCCGAGTCGCCCCGGCCGATCGAGGCCACCGAGGCGACACCGACCGAGGACCTGACGACGGCGATGAAGGCGATCGCCCGTCTCGAAGCGCAGATCGACAAGCAGACGCGCGACTACAACGCGCGACCGCGACGCGGCATCATCGGGCCGACGACGCGCGGCACGAGCTACGCGATGTACTACAGCCAGTGGAAGGACAAGGTCGAACGCATCGGCACGCTCAACTACCCCGCCGAGGCGCGTGGCCATCTCTACGGCGATCTCACATTGCGGGTCACGTTGAATCCCGACGGCACGATCTACAACGACGAGGTCGAGGTCACGCGTTCGTCCGGCTCGCCGGTGCTCGACCGTGCAGCGCGCCGCATCGTGCTGCTCGGCGCGCCGTACGGCCGCTTCTCCGAAGAGCTGCGGCGCGAGTACGACATCTTCGAGATCTTCAGCACCTTCCGCTTCACCAAGGGCGACGCACTCGAGATGCGTTCCGAACGCCGGTCCACGGAGCATTGACGATGAGCCTTCGGATGAAGCACTCGCGACACGCTGCGCTGGTCATCCTGCTGGCGTTCGCGTCGCTCGCCGGTGCGCAGCAGCCGATCAACACGGCGCCGTCGCGGCAGACGCTCGAGGAGGCGTCACGCGATTCGTGCGAGGGTGTCTCGCAGGTCGTGCAGCGCTGCTCGAACCGGTCACCGGACACCGACAAGAAGAGCACCGATCCACTCACGCGCTCGCGTGCCGCGACGAAGGCCGCGTTCGATCGCCGCGACAAGCGTTCGAGCGATGCCGCACTCCAGACGCCTTCGACGAACGGATCGGCGCCGGCGAAGGACGCGCCGATCGGTGCCGGCCAGCGACTCGACACGGTCAACGTGACCGGCACCGCGGATGCGCCAGCGTCGATCGAAGAGGTGTTGCAGCGCGCGCTCAACCCCGCGGCCGGCGGCGTGCCCGGACCGAACGGCACCACGTCGACCTACGCGCCCGATGGCGTGCGCTACGACTGCATCAGCAAGTGCGTTGGGCCGGCCTGCTGCGCGACGGTCCGCACGCTGCCCAACCCCGCGAGAGACGCGAACGGCATCAACGGGCATTGACCGGCATGCGCATGTCCGACGCGACGCCGCGCCATGCCGTCATCGGCAACCCGGTCGCGCACAGCCTCTCGCCGCAGATCCACGCGGCGTTCGCGCGCCAGACCGGCATGGCGATCGACTACCGACGCGTGCTCGCGCCGCTCGACGGCTTCGTCGGGACGGTCGAGCGCTTCATCGCCGACGGGGGTCGCGGGTTCAACGTCACGGTGCCGTTCAAGCGCGAGGTGTTCGCCCTGTGCGGCCCACGCGTCAGCGAACGGGCGATGCAGGCGGGCGCCGTCAACTGCGTGACCGTCGTCGACTCGGTGCTCGCGGGCGACAACACCGATGGCATCGGACTCGTGCGCCATCTGTCACGGTGCCTCGACACGCTGCGCGATCGACGCCTCCTGTTGATCGGCGCGGGCGGCGCGGCGCGAGGCGTCGTCGGGCCGCTGCTGGATGCGGGCTTGCGTGAACTGGTTCTCGTCGCCCGCGATCCGGTCAAGGGCGCGGCCCTGGTCGCCGATCTCGCACGAGCGAGCGCGTGTTCGTTCCAGACGATCGGCGACGCACCGTTCGACGTGATCGTGAACGCGACGTCGGCGAGTCTCGCGGGCGAGGTCCCGCCGTTGCCGACGGCCGTGCTCGCCAGCGCGGGCCTCGTGTACGACATGATGTACGGCAGGGAGCCGACGACCTTCATGGTCGCGGCGCGAGCGGCCGGCGCCGCATCGACCAGCGATGGCCTCGGGATGCTGGTCGAGCAGGCCGCCGAGTCGTATCGACTGTGGCGCGGCGTGCAGCCCGACACCGCGCCGGTCGAAGCCGAGATGCGAGCGCTGCTCGACGCGACGTCGATGCACGCGCGATGAAGGTCGCGCTTCGATGGCTCGGCCGCATGGTGCTCGCGGCTCTCGCGCTGGTGTTGCTGTTGCAGGTTTACTACTTCGTTTGCATCGGCTGGTACCGGTCCCACGATCCTTCGAGTACCGCGTTCATGCGCAGCCACATGGCGCTGGTGAAGGAAGGCAACCCGGCGGCCACGCTCGACCACCGATGGGTGCCGTATGCACGCATTTCGGACAACCTGAAGCGCGCCGTCATCACCTCCGAGGATGCGCGCTTCGCGGAGCACGAAGGCGTCGACTGGGATGCGATCTCGAAGGCCTACGAGAATAACGAGAGAGTCGGTAACGAGAAGGCCGGTGAGTCCGGCAAGACGAGGAGACCGGCCCGCATCAAGGGCGGCTCGACGATCACGCAGCAGCTCGCGAAGAACCTGTTCCTGTCGGGCGAACGCAGCTATCTGCGAAAGGCGCAGGAACTCGTCATCACCTACATGCTCGAGTTCTGGCTTTCCAAGCAGCGCATCCTCGAGATCTACCTGAACGTGATCGAGTGGGGCAACGGCGTGTTCGGTGCCGAGGCGGCGGCCCATCATTACTTCGCGACCAGCGCCGCGCAGTTGACGCCATCGCAGGCCGCCCAGCTCGCGGTGATGCTGCCGAACCCGCGCTTCTACGATACGCGCCGCGGCTCGCCGTATCTCGCGCGGCGCAGTGCGGTGATCGCGCGCTGGATGAGCGACGCGGAGTTGCCTTGAGCGATAACCGCAACGACGCTGGGTCCCCGCCTCC
>CAXTPX010000178.1:0-6175 GCA_964246005.1 uncultured Burkholderiaceae bacterium
TTGTCGTCGAGCAGCCGCTGCAGCTCGAGGATGCTTTTCCGCGGAACGATCACCTCGTGGCGCTCGGCGCTCTCGACATCGGTCTCGACCGCGCAGTACGCGAGCCGGTGACCGTCCGTTGCAACCGCAATGACCTGCTTGCCGTCGACGACGAGGAGCAGACCATTGAGGTAGTAACGGATGTCCTGTTGGGCCATCGAGAAGTGGACCATCGCGATCAGGTGCTTCAGCGTCTTCTGCGGCAGGCTGAAGGTCGCGAGATAGCTCTCGGGCTGCGACACGGTCGGAAAATCTTCGGCCGCGAGCGTCTGCAGGTTGAAGCGACTCTTGCCGGACTGGACCGTCATCTTCTTTGCGCTGTGCGACAGCGTGACCTCGCCCGACTCGGGCAGCGCGCGGAGGATGTCGAGCAGCTTGCGGGCGGCGACCGTCGTCGCGAAGTTTTCCGCATCCTTCCCCCCCGCGACGCCGATGTCGGCATGCGTGCGGATCTGCACCTCGATGTCGGTCGACACGAACGACACGCGCTCGCCTTCCTTGCGGATCAGGATGTTCGCGAGGATCGGCAGGGTGTGTCGGCGTTCGACGATCCCACTGACGGTCGCCAGCGGCTTCAGCAGCGCGTCGCGTGACGCTTTTATTAATTGCATTTTGTTTTAAACCTCAAGGACGTTAATTGATAGAGAGGTCGTATGACTGTGGACAACCGCGGACTACGAAGACGAATCAGGCACTTGGGAGAAAGACAAGCCTGTGCGGCGACCCGGTATGGCCGCAGGCGGGTTTGTGGGGCGATCGGGGTGTTCGGTCGATCGGGTCGGTCTTGCACATTCGGTCCTGCGGGTGTGCAGGGGTTGTGCACAAGGCGGATCGAGCGGGCGAGTCAACGGAGCGTGCTCGAATGCAACTCCCGTCGTTCCCGCGAACGCGGGCCAGCGTCGTCGCGTGCCAGCAAACGAACCGAGCGACGACACCGGGTTCCCGCCTGCGCGGGAACGACGGACTACACGCGCTCGGAGCGTCATCCCTTCAACGTCTGCAACAACACATGCAGCTCGCGATTGAGCTCGGGGAACTTGCCGCGCAACTCGTTGACCTTGCGAACCGCGTGCAGCACCGTCGTGTGATCGCGACCCCCGAACAGCTCGCCGATCTCGGGCAGGCTCTTCTGCGTCAGCTCCTTCGCGAAGTACATCGCGATCTGACGCGGGCGGGCGATGTTGGTCGGCCGGCGTTGCGAATACATGTCGGCGACCTTGATCTTGTAGAAGTCGGCGACCGTCTTCTGGATGCTCTCGATCGAGACCTGGGCCCGCTGCACGCTGAGCATGTCCTTCAGCGCCTCGCGCGCCATCTCGATCGTGATTTCCTTCACGTGGAAGTCGGCGTACGCGAACAACTTGCGCAACGCGCCTTCGAGTTCGCGCACGTTCGATCGCGAGTGCTTCGCGACGAAGAACGCGACGTCGTCGGACAACGGCCGACCGACCTGCTCGGCCTTCTTCAACAGGATCGCCACCCGCATCTCGAGCTCGGGCGGCTCGACGGCGACCGTGAGGCCGCTGCCGAAGCGCGACACCAGGCGTTCCTCGATGCCCTGCATCTCGGCCGGATAGGTGTCGCTCGTGATGATGATCTGCTTCTTCGCCGCCGACAGCGCCTCGAACGCGTAGAAGAACTGCTCCTGCGTGCCCTCCTTGCGACTGAAGAACTGGATGTCGTCGATCAGCAGAAGATCGAGCGAGTGGTACATCTGCTTGAAGTTGTCGAACGCCTTTCGCTGATACGCCCGCACGACGTCGGCGACGAACTGGTCGGAATGGATATAGCGGATGCGAGCGGCGGGATTGCGCGCGATGATCTGATTGCCGACCGCCTGGATCAGGTGCGTCTTGCCGAGGCCGACGCCGCCGTGCAGGAACAACGGGTTGTACGACTTGCCCGGGTTGTCGGCGACTTGTGTCGCGGCAGCCCGGGCGAGCTGGTTGGCCTTGCCGGTGACGAAGGTGTCGAACGTCAGCGCCGGGTCGAGGCGAGAACGCTCCGACGACCCCGACTTGCTGCTGCCGTTGTCGGTGCTGTACGCGCCGCCTCCGGAGTCGCCGTTGTCGTGGCGCCGACGCTCCTGGCCATTCCGCAGATCCGTCGACGCGCCGGATGAGCCGGCTTGCTGCCCGCCGCTGCCGTTCGCACGATTGTTCGCATGACCGTTCGCATGACCGGCCTCCGATTCGCACCGTCCAGACGCGTTTCCGGCCCCTTCGTGCGCATCGTTGCCCTGCGGCTGCGCCGGCGACTGGTACTGGGGATGCGTCGGTGAAGCGGCCGGCGTCTCGGACCGCACCTCGAGGTATAGATCGAGTTGCACCGCTTCGTCGAAGTACCGCTGCGCGATCGCCTCGATGCGGGCCGCGAACTGATCCTTGACCCAGTCGAGCTTGAAGCGATTGGGTGCGCCGACCCGCAGTCGACGACCGGACGCGTCCAGCGTGCCGCCGGTCAGCGGCTTGATCCAGGCCGAGTACTGCTGCGGTGTGAGTTCACCACGAAGCTGTTCGGTACAGACCCGCCAGAACAGATCGGCAGCATCCCCCGCGCTCCTCGGGCCGTTGTTTCGTTCGCCCTCGCCCGGCATTGCGGCCATCGTGCGGTCCTCCACTTCTGCAACGGTCTGTTCTATCATCGTTCGCGCTTGCGTCTCGCCTGCCTTGTCCTGCCGGATCGATCACGGCGTCATCTTCCGGCTCGTCGCTCTCGTCTCGCCGACCACCCGGTCGGGACGATGAAGCGCCCCGACGCGAAGCAGCTTCGGCAACTGCCGCACTGTTCACGCGTGGTTCCGTTTGGTAGCGCTTCGATGCGCATCGATCACGTGCCGAAGCGCGCATCGATGTCCGACTCCGCTCGTCTCGAAGTCCGCCTGGCGGTAGGGACCAGTCGCCACGCGGTCGTTGCCGACGATGCGTGGAAAGGATGACGGTCGAAACGCAACGGACTACTCTTGGTGGTCGATTCGGGAGTTGCTTCGGATGTTGCCGGCTGCTGCGGTGCCTCCACTTCGCTTGCTCTGCCCGGTTCCGGCGAGTTCGCTTCGCCTGTTCGCCCGGCGCGGAATGCTGTCTCCAACCGCTTCGGACGGCGCTACGGACAGCGCGGGCAGGACGCGATTTTAACGCCAACCGGCCCGCCAAAGCAAAGTTATCCACAGTCTTCGACCGGATCGAGGTGCGGGTCCGGCGCCGCTCCGGACGAGCGGGCCTGCCAGCGAAAGATTTGACAGACGACCCCTTTTTTGTGTGTAATTTCAGGTTTTTACGAGAACGGCATCCATCATGAAGCGCACTTACCAACCTTCCGTCGTCCGCCGCAAGCGGACCCACGGCTTCCTCGTTCGCATGAAGACACGAGGGGGTCGTGCCGTCATTCGCGCGCGTCGTGCCAAGGGCCGTCATCGCCTCGCGGTCTGAGGCTGCTCGTGACCAGCGCGATCCGCTCGACCCCCGCATAGCCCCGTCGTCCGATGCGGGCCTGCCGGCCGCGCGCGAAGTGCCGGCGCCTGACGTTGCGGCGTCCCGCGCAACGACCCCTCGCGCAACGACCAGATTTCCGCGCACATCGCGGATGACGACGCCGGCCGAATTCGATCGCTGCCTGCACCGGCCGCCGTCCTATCGCAACGGTCCGTTCGCGCTGCATCTTCACTGGACCGACGGCGGCCCGGCCGCGCCCGTCTGGCGACTCGGACTGGTGGTGCCGAAGCGCTACGAGCCGACGGCCGTGGGTCGCAACACGGTCAAGCGTCGCTGGCGCGACGCATTCCGTCGTGGCGGAGGTGCGTGGGCCGGTGAGTTCGGCAGCGCCGACGTGGTGGTGCGCCTGCAGATGCCGCTCGTGGGGAAGCCGAAGGCGTCGGGCAAGCGGAATGGTAGCGCGACGCGATCGACGCCGGTTGGATCGGCCTTGCCGGCGAAGTCGCGCGCGCGCGACCGCTTCGACCCGGCGCAACTGCTCGACGGCTTGATCGGGCGGCTGCGGGCGCGTGGGGGGCGTCCGGCGTCGATCGGGACAGCGTGCCTGCCGTCCATCGGGCGAGGATCGTGATCGCCCGCGCCTGGGAGGACATGGCGGCCCGCGCGTCGCGCGTCGCGTCGACCCTGTTGCTCGGGTTGATCACGCTCTACCGCGTTGTCGTCACGCCGTGGTTGCCGCCCCGCTGCCGCTTCGCGCCGAGTTGTTCGGCGTACGCGGCCGAAGCGATCGAACGCTTCGGTCCGCTCGAAGGCGCGCGACTCGCTATCCTTCGGGTCGCGCGTTGCCATCCGTGGCACGCCGGCGGGCACGATCCGGTGCCGGCCGTCGATTGCAAGCACACCGGGCACGCGCACCCCGCGGCAGACCGCCGCCACTGAACCGGTCGGCAGCGGTACGGCGGACGACGACGCAGCGCGCGTCGTAGACGCTGCCGTCAAGCCGCGCCCCTCGCTGCCCCTGCCACCGCCATTCGCCTTTCACGATTGCTCCCGATGGACTCGACTCGCCGCACCATTCTCTGGATCGTCTTTTCCGCTTCGCTGTTCATGCTGTACGAAAACTGGCAGCGCTATAACGGACATCCGACGCTGTTCGGCCCGGCGGTCCCGGCGCAGCCGGTCGCGGGCGGCAGCGCGCCGCACGTGCCGACCGACGACGTGCCGGTTGCCGGCACCACGCCCGGCTCGGTGCCCGCCGCGGGAACCGTCCCGCCGTCGAGCACCAACCCGACGGCCGCGTCGGCGACGGGCGCGGCCGTACCCGACGTGCCGAGCGCGACGGCGCCGGCCAGGGGCGAGCGCATCGCGATCAGGACCGACCTGTACGCGATCGACCTCAACACGATCGGCGCCGCGATCGATCGCGTCGAGCTGCTGAAGTACCGCGACACCGCCGACACGCAACAGAACTTCGTGCTGCTCGACCAGACGCCGGGCTACTACTACGTGGCGCAGACCGGCCTCGTCGGCGCCGCAGGCGGGGTCTCGCTGCCGACGCATCGCACGCCGTTCACCGCGGTCCCGGGTCCGCGTTCGCTCGAGCCCGGACAGGACGTGCTCGACGTGTCGTTCGAGGCACAGGCCGGCGGCGTCAAGGTCGTCAAGACGTATACGTTCCATCGCGGCAGCTACCAGATCGGCGTGCGTCACGCGATCACCAACCTCGGCGACCAGCCGGTGTCGCCGCAGCTCTACCTGCAACTGGTGCGCGACGACAAGTCGCCCGCTGGCGGCTCGCGCTTCTACAGCACCTATTACGGCCCGGCGGTCTACAGCGAGACCGACAAGTTCCAGAAGGTCAGCTTCAGCGACATCGAGAAGGGCAAGGGACCGGACAAGCACGTCGCGCACGCCGACGAAGGCTGGGTCGCGATGCTGCAGCACTATTTCGTGTCGGCGTGGATCCCGTCGGCGGGGCCGCGCGACTACTACACCGACCGCCTCGATTCGAACCTGTTCCGTGCCGGCCTGCGCGAGCCGCTCGGCACGATCGCGCCCGGTGCTTCGCTCGACAACGACGCGCGACTGTACGTCGGGCCGACCGACGAGCGCACCCTCGAGGCAGTCGCCCCCGGGCTCGACCTGGTGCGCGACTACGGCTGGACCACGATCCTCGCGAAGCCGATGTTCTGGGTGCTCGAGAAGATCCACGCGTTCATCGGCAACTGGGGCTGGTCGATCATCCTGCTGACGATCGGCATCAAGCTCGTGTTCTTCCCGTTGTCGGCCGCAAGCTACAAGTCGATGGCACGGATGAAGAACCTCGCGCCGCGGATGAAGGACCTGCAGGCGCGCCACAAGGACGACCGCGCGAAGCTCAACCAGGCGACGATGGAGCTGTACCGGACCGAGAAGATCAACCCGATGGGCGGGTGCCTGCCGATCGTGATCCAGATCCCGTTCTTCATCGCGCTGTATTCGACGCTGCTCGCGTCGGTGGAGATGCGCGGCGCGCCGTGGCTCGGCTGGATCCACGACCTCGCGGCGCCGGACCCCTTCTACATCCTGCCGGTGATCATGATGGCGTCGATGTTCATCCAGTACAAACTGAACCCGGCGCCCCCGGATCCGACGCAGGCCAAGATGATGCTGTTCATGCCGTTGATCTTCGGCGTGACGTTCTTCTTCTTCCCGGCCGGGCTGGT
>CAXTPX010000179.1:0-6166 GCA_964246005.1 uncultured Burkholderiaceae bacterium
GGCGTGAGGGCGAAACGGCGATGTTAGCCGTTACGCCCGTGCCGACGGTCAGGCCGGTGCGAGCAACGGCGGCGTCTGCTGATGCTGGACGACGCGCCACTCTTCGTGGCTCAAGCGGCGATAGGTCGACGTGCAGTGCGCTTCGTAGTCATCGCCACCGTCCATGCTCGCATGCGCCTTGTAGGCAACGACGATCAGTCCTTCCTGCGGTCGCGCGACCTGTCGTTCCGTGAGCTCGACGGTCGACCAGCGCGGCGTCGAACTGACTGCCTCGATCGCCTGTGCGCCGCTCATCACGAACGGCGGCTTCGGCAGCACCATCAGGCATTGGTCGTCGATCGACTGTCGGTAGTGCTCGGCATCGGCGGTCCAGAGGCTCTCTTCGAAAGCCCAGACGCGTTGGTCATCCATGGTGTCGTCCTGTCGTCGTGTGGTCGCATCTGTCGTCGACAGCGCGAGACGGGCACGGCAGCACAGCACGTGCCCGGGGTCGCCTGCAGCGCGTCTTTCCAAGCTCGCGGACGCGAAGCATAATGGGCCGAAACACGGCGCGGCTTCCTCGGCCCGCGCCTCGACAACGATCCCAGGAGACTGCATGGCCACGACGCTCTCGTTGCGCGTGAACGGCAAGGATGTCGTTCGCGACATCGAGCCGAACACGCTGCTCGTCACGTTCATTCGCGAACACCTGCGCCTGACCGGTACGCACATCGGCTGCGACACCGCGCAGTGCGGCGCGTGCACCGTGCATCTCGACGGGCACGCGGTGAAATCGTGCAACGTGCTCGCGCTGCAGGCGGCCGGCCGCGAGGTCACCACCATCGAAGGCGTCGAGCACGCGGACGGCACGATGCATCCGATGCAGGCGGCGTTCAAGGAATGTCACGGGCTGCAGTGCGGCTACTGCACGCCGGGCATGGTGATGAGCGCGATCGACCTCGTGCGAAATCATGCCGAGAACGCGTCGGACGATCGCAAGATCCGCGAGGCGTTGGTGGGCAATTTTTGCCGCTGCACGGGCTATCAGAACATCGTGAAGGCGGTGCAGGTGGGGGCGGCGGGGATGCACCCTTAGTCCGTCGTTCCCGCGAACGCGGGAACCCAGCGGCGTTGCCTTTTACGCAGTGACACGAACGACACTGGGTCCCCGCGTGCGCGGGGACGACGGTGCACAGGAGCTACCAAAGATGAACGCACGTCAAGGCTTCATCGGCCAGTCGATCAAGCGGAAGGAAGACCAGCGCTTCCTCACCGGCCGCGGCCAGTACACCGACGACATCACGCTGCCGCAGCAGACCTACGCGATCTTCGTGCGCTCGCCCTACGCGCACGCGACGATCGGCACGATCGATACCGCGGCGGCGATGCAGTCGCCCGGCGTGCTCGGCATCTACACCGGCGCCGATTTCCGCGAGGTCGGTGGCCTGCCGTGCGGCTGGCTGATCAACAACATCGACGGCACGCCGATGAAGGAGCCGAAGCATCCGGTGCTGGCCGACGGCAAGGCGCTCTACGTCGGTGACCCGGTCGCCGTCGTGATCGCCGAGACGCTCGACCAGGCGCGTGCCGGGGCGGCGCTGGTCGAGGTGGCCTACGAGGAAGTGACGCCGGTGGTCGACACCGCGAAGGCCGCCGGTGCCGGCTCGGCCGTGCACGACATCGCGTCCGACAACGTCTGCTACGTGTGGGGCTGCGGCGACAAGGCGTCGGTCGATGCAGCGATCGCCGGCGCACCGCATGTCAGCAAGCTCTCGTTCCGCAACAACCGCCTGATCCCGAACGCGATCGAGCCGCGCGCGGCCAACGCGTCGTACAACGTGTCCGACGAGAGCTACACGCTGTACGTCGGCAACCAGAATCCGCACGTCGAGCGCCTGCTGATGTGCGCGTTCGTGCTCGGCATCCCGGAACACAAGCTGCGCGTCGTCGCGCCCGACGTCGGCGGCGGCTTCGGCTCGAAGATCTTTCTCTACAACGAAGAGACGGTGCTCGTGTGGGCGAGCAAGCGCATCAAGCGGCCGATCAAGTGGACGGCCGATCGCAGCGAGGCGTTCCTGACCGACGCGCACGGCCGCGACCACGTGACGACCGTCGAGCTCGCCACCGAGCGCGACGGCAGGTTCCTCGCGATGCGCGTGACGACCACGGCCAACCTCGGCGCCTACCTGTCGACGTTCGCCTCCTGCGTGCCGACGATCCTGTACGCGACGCTGCTCGCGGGCCAGTACGCGACGCCGAAGATCTATGCGGAAGTGACCGGCGTGTTCACGAACACGGCGCCGGTCGACGCGTATCGCGGCGCGGGGCGACCCGAGGCGACCTACGTCGTCGAGCGCATCGTCGAAACCGCGGCGCACGACCTCGGCATCGACCCGGCCGAGATCCGCCGCCGCAACTTCATCACGACCTTTCCGTACCCGACGCCGGTCGGCCTGACCTACGACACCGGCGACTACGAAGCGACGATGGCGCGCGCGATCGAGCTCGCCGACGTCGCGGGCTTCGCCTTCCGCAAGGCCGGCAGCGAAGCGAAGGGATTGAAGCGCGGTCTCGGCTACTCGGCCTACATCGAGGCTTGCGGACTCGCGCCTTCCAACATCGCTGGGGCGCTCGGTGCCCGTGCCGGTCTTTTCGAGGCCGGTGAAGTGCGCGTGCATCCGACCGGCAAGGTCACGGTCTTCACCGGCAGCCACAGCCACGGGCAGGGGCACGAGACGACGTTCTCGCAGGTGGTCGCCGACAAGCTCGGCATCCCGATCGAGGACGTCACGATCGTGCACGGCGATACCGACAAGGTGCTGTTCGGGATGGGCACGTACGGTTCGCGTTCGCTCGCGGTCGGGGGCAGTGCGATCTCGAAGGCGGTCGACAAGGTGATCGCGAAGGGGAAGAAGATCGCCGCGCATCTGATGGAGGCGGCCGACACCGACATCGAGTTCGAGGACGGCGTCTTCAAGGTCGCGGGCACCGACCGCGCCGTGCCGTTCGCGTCGGTCTCGCTCGCGGCCTACGTGCCGCACAACTATCCGCTCGACAAGCTCGAGCCGGGCCTGAACGAGAACGCGTTCTACGACCCGACCAACTTCACGTACCCGTCGGGCACGTACATCTGCGAAGTCGAGATCGATCCGGCCACCGGTGTCACGCGCATCGACCGCTTCACCGCCTGCGACGACTTCGGCAACATCGTCAACCCGATGATCGTCGAGGGCCAGGTCCACGGCGGCCTCACGCAGGGCATCGGCCAGGCGCTGCTCGAGCACGGCGTGTACGACGACGTGTCCGGCCAGTTGCTGTCGGGCACGTACATGGACTATGCGATGCCGCGCGCCGACGACCTGCCGACGTTCAAGGTCGAAACCGTCAAGGGCACGCCGTGCACGCACAACCCGCTCGGCGTGAAGGGCTGCGGCGAAGCCGGCGCGATCGGCTCGCCGCCGGCGGTCATCAACGCGATCTGCGATGCGCTCGGCGTCAAGGACATCGCGATGCCGGCCACGCCGCACACGGTGTGGAAGGCGATGCAGGCAAGTTGAATTTCGTCATTCCCGCGAAGGCGGGAATCCAGTGACTTCGATGTGGGCGACAAACGTCGCTGGGTTCCCGCCTTCGCGGGAACGACGGCAATCGAGATCGGAGAGACCATGCAAGCATTCCAGTTCCATCAACCCCGTTCCGTCGCCGATGCCGTCACCGCCTTCAACGCCGGTGGCGACATCAAGTTCATCGCGGGCGGCCAGTCGTTGCTGCCGTCGATGCGTCTCGGCCTCGCGTCGCCGGAGACGCTGGTCGACCTCGATCGGGTCGACGAGCTGAAGGGCATCACGCGCGACGGCGACCGCATCACGATCGGCGCGATGACGCGCCATGCCGAGGTGGCCGCGTCCGACGACGTGAAGACGCTCGTGCCCGGCCTCGCGCATCTGGCCGAGATGATCGGCGATCGGCAGGTCCGCAATCGCGGCACGATCGGCGGCAGTCTCGCGAACAACGACCCGGCGGCGTGCTACCCGGCGGCGGTCCTCGCGCTCGACGCGAGCCTGAGGACGAGCAAGCGGACGATCGAGGCGAAGGACTTCTTCAAGGGCTTCTACGAGACCGCGCTCGAGCCCGACGAACTGCTCGTATCGGTCACGTTCACGAAGCCCGAGAAGTCGGCCTACTACAAGTTCCGTCAGCAGGCTTCGCACTTCCCGCTCGTCGGTGTGTTCGTCGCGAAGACCGCCGGCGGCGCACGCGTCGCGATCACCGGCGCGGGGCCGGTCGTGTTCCGCATGAATGCGCTCGAAGCGGCGCTCGACGCGCGCTGGGCGCCGGAGAGTTGCGACGGCGTGACGATGCCGGCCGACGGCCTGAACAGCGACCTCCACGCGTCGGCCGAGTACCGGGCGCACCTGATCCCGGTGCTGGCGAAGCGTGCGGTGGCCGAGGCGACCTGACCGCCACATGTCGAAGCGCTATCACGCCGGTCGACTGATCGACCACCTGCACCTGATCACGCACGACCTGCCAGCGAGCAGGCGCTTCTACGACGCGGTGCTCGGTGCGCTCGGGCGGTCGATCGAAGGCAAGGACGACGCGTTCTGGTCCGACGAGCTGTACGTCAGCGGACCGGTCGAGGCCACCGTCGGGCGCACCCACGTGCACCTCGCGTTCCAGGCCGACGATCGCGCGGCCGTCGACCGCTTCCATGCGGTCGGCGTCGCCGCCGGCAGCCGCGACAACGGCGCACCGGGCGAGCGCGACTACCACCCCGGCTACTACGGCGCCTTCCTGCTCGACCCCGACGGCAACAACATCGAAGCCGTTTATCACGGACCGGCCACGCGCTCGGTCGACGCGGTCACCCTCACGTTTGACCAGTTGTGACGGTCGCGTGCAGCGTGCCGGCGTCGATCGACGCCACCGTCGACGCGCTCGCCGCGCACGACTACGTCGCGGACCGGCGCCTCGCGACGGCGCTCTTCCTCGCGCTGAAGCTGCAGCGGCCGCTCTTCGTCGAAGGCGAGCCCGGCACCGGCAAGACCGAACTCGCGAAGACGGTGGCCGCGATGCTCGGCCGGCCGCTGATCCGCCTGCAATGCTACGAAGGCCTCGACCTCGCAGGCGCCGCGTACGAGTGGAACTACGCGCGGCAGATGATCGAGATCCGCCTCGCCGAACAGGCCGACGTCGCGTCGAAGGCATCGCTCGCGACCGACCTCTTCTCCGAGCGCTTCCTGATCGCGCGACCGCTGCTGCAGGCGATCGATCCGAAGCAACCGCTCCCGCCGGTGCTGCTGATCGACGAGCTCGACCGCGCCGACGAGCCGTTCGAGGCGTTCCTGCTCGAGGTGCTGTCCGACTTCCAGATCACCATCCCCGAGACCGGCACGGTGAAGGCGGTGACGCCGCCGATCGTGATCGTCACGTCGAACCGCACGCGCGAGATCCACGATGCGATCAAGCGGCGCTGCCTGTATCACTGGGTCGGTTTTCCGGATGCCGCGCGCGAGTACGAGATCCTGCTGCGGCGCGTGCCGGACATCGAAGCGCGGCTCGCGCGAGAGATCGTGGCGTTCGTCCAGCGGCTGCGCTCGCTCGACCTGTTCAAGCGCCCGGGCATCGCCGAGACGATCGAATGGTCGCGCGCACTGCTGCAGCTCGATGCGATCGTGCTCGACCCGGCCGTCGTCGACGACACGCTCGGCGTGCTGCTCAAGTATCAGGACGACATCGCGAAGGTCGCAGGCTCCGAGGCGGCGCGCGTGATCGCGGAGTTGCGTGATGCCGTGGTCTGAAGGACAGGTCGATGCGTCGAGCCCGGGCCATCTCGCCCTGAACGTCATGCACTTCGCACGCGTGTTGCGCACGGCCGGTCTGCCGATCGGCAGCGACCGCATCGGCATCGCGCTCGAGGCGTTGCCGATCGCGGGCCTCGAGTCGCGCGACGACCTGCACGCGACGCTGACCGCGTGCCTCGTCGACCGACCCGAGCATCAGCTGCTGTTCGATCAGGCGTTCCATCTGTTCTGGCGCGATCCCGATCTGCGCGGCCGGATGATGGCGATGCTGTTGCCACGCGTCCAGGGCCGCGAGAGCGGGCCGAAGCAACCGCAGAACCGGCGGCTCGCCGATGCATTGTTTCCGAAGCAGGTCGAACAGCCCGCTTCTCCGCCGCGCGACG
>CAXTPX010000180.1:0-6126 GCA_964246005.1 uncultured Burkholderiaceae bacterium
GAACGAGCGGCTCGTGCGCGCCCACGCGAACGACGGCGCGTTCTCGATGCTGCGAACCGCGATCGCAGACCTGCCGCAGACCCGCACGCCGTGGGAGCAGGTCCTGCGCACGCGGCTCGCGCGCAGCCTGTCGACGCGACCGGCGCTGTCGTGGTCGCGTCCGACCCGCTCGTACATCGCGAACCAGGGACGTGCCGGTCCGCATCGCCGCCTGCCGTGGGAGCCGGGCTTCAGCGGCAGGCACGCGGTGCCGCGACTGGCCGTGGTCATCGACATCTCCGGTTCGATCGACGACGAGCTCATGGAACGCTTCGCGGGCGAGATCGAAGCGATCACACGACGGCTCGAGGCCGGCCTCGTCGTGATCGTCGGCGACGACCGGGTGCGCGCCGTGACCCGCTTCGATCCCGGTCGCGGCGTGGGGCGGGGCCCGTTGCGCGGCATCGCGTTCGAGGGCGGCGGCGGGACCGACTTCACGCCGCTCCTCGAGGAGGCCGACCGCCATCGACCCGACATCGGCATCGTGCTGACCGATCTCGATGGTCCGGCGCGCTTCGAACCGTCGTGGCCCGTGCTGTGGGCGGTGCCCGATCGCCACCGGGCCGCGGTCGTGCCCTTCGGTCGCAAGCTGGTGTTACGTTGACCGACCGTGATCGGACGACAAACCGGTCGGCGTCCGATGGGAAGCGTCGGGCCGCGCTCGCAATGTTCCGGCAGGTGGCGGTGAGCCGCCCCACCTTACTTCCCCCGTCAACGCGCGACGACGCGCAAAGAATGGAGCAACCCATGCGATCAACGATGCAACGAGTAGCGCACTACGCGACCGCGGTCACGCTCGCGGCCTGCAGCGCAGCCTATGCCGACGACTTCTCCGACACGGTCGATCTCTTCAAGAGCAGCCGCGAGAGCGCTGCCTACTTCAACTACAGCTATGGCTACGCCGTGTTTCCGACGGTCGGCGAAGGCGGCTTCATCGTGGCCGGCGGCCACGGTACGGGGCGCGTCTACGTGCACGGCAACTACGTCGGCGACGCGTCGATGACGCAGGTCAGCGTCGGCGCGCAGGCCGGCGGGCAGGCGTACAGCCAGATCATCTTCTTCGCGAACCAGCGTGCGTTCAAGGACTTCACCAGCGGCCACTACCAGTTCGGCGCCGACGCGTCGGCCGTCGCGATCACCGCCGCTGCGCAGGCGAGTGCCGGCACGAGCGGTGCGAGCGCCGGCGTGACCGACGGCAGCCGGGATGGCACGAAGGGCACGTACCACAAGGGCGTCGCGGTCTTCACGATCGTCAAGGGCGGCGCGATGCTTCAGGCGGCCATCGGCGGACAGAAGTTCGGCTACACACCGAAGGGGCGTTAGTCCACCACCAGGACCATCATCGCTTCGAGACGACGATCGAGCCGGTCATGTACGGATGGACGGTGCAGTGATAGGTCACGACAATCGGCTGGTCGAAGCGGCGGTTGAAGCGCTTGCCGGGGAAGAGCAATTCCTCACCGGGTGATCCGTCGTCGAACGCGATGCCGTGCGGTGCGCCATCGTCGTTGGTCCAGCCGACCGAGGTGCCGGCCGGCACCTCGATGCAGGTGGGACCGAACGCGAAGTCCCTGATCGAGACGACCGCCGCCGCATCGTCGGCAGCGGTCGCCGGTGCGGTCGGCTTGCCGCTGGTCGTGACGACCTTGCGCGGTGCCTGACCCACCGCGACCGACCGGACGGTTCCCGATGCCAGTTCGATCAGGCTCAGCGTGTTCGAGCCTTCGTTGGTGACCGCGACCGCGTGCCCGTCGTCGAATGGCGACATCCAGTGCGGCTGGTCGCCGACGCGAATCGACTGGCCGGGTCGATTGGTGTCCGGGTCGAAGCGCAGGACCTCGCCCGGTCCCTGGACCACGACCAGCCCGCTCGTCGCGCCCCGGTACCACGCGGCCAGGTGCGGGGAGGTCGCCGTCGCGATCGTCGCGGTCACCCGCTCGCTCGCCGGGTCCAGCACCTGCACCGCGTTCTCGCCCGCCATCGTGAAGTACACCGCCCGACCGTCGAAGCGGTACTCGAGATCGCGCGGCACCTTCGCGAGCGCGATGCGCCGGACGACCATGTGCGTCGCGAGGTCGATCACCGCGAGGCCGGGGCTCGCCGCGTCCTGCGACGCGACGTAGGCGACGCGTCCGGCGGGATCGACCGCGATGGTGTGGGGCTTCGGGACGGACACGCTGCCGACCACGGCATCCGTCGCGAGGTCGACCCACGCGACCCGGTCCTCGCCGTACACGGCGACCAGCAACGTGCTTCCGTCGGGGAGCAGCGCCAGCCCGTGCGGCGCCTTGCCGACCTCGATGCGATCGGCCACTCGCTCGCTCGCGGTATCGAGCACCGCGACGGTGGTGCCGCCATCGAGGCCGACGAAGACGCGGCGGCCGTCGAGCGACGCGGCCATCCCGTGCGGACCGCTGCCGACCGCGATCGTACTGGTCGTCGCGGCGCTCGACGTGTCGACCACCGAGACGGTGCCGTCCTTGAAGTTGCCGACCCAGGCGCGGGTCTGCGCGAGTGCAGACGAGGTCATCAGCAGCGTCGTCAACGCGATGACGAGCGACCGTCGGTCGAGCCGAGGGAGATGATTCATGACGAATCCTTCGATGAAGGTCGCGTCGCGAGCGCGAGCGGCCACGTTGCGCGAAGATCTCGCGAAGAACCAGTCCAGACCGTAAGCGCCGCGCCGTTATTCGCTCGGGAATAAACATCGGCCCCCGGCGGTCTGGTAACCGGTCAACCGGAGAGCGCGCGGATGAGCGCTGCGTCGTCGTTCGAAGTGCTGGTCCTTCCGCACCTGCGCGCCGCCTACAACCTCGCGCGGTGGATCGCGCGCGATCCGGTCGCGGCCGAGGACATCGTCCAGGAGGCGAGCCTCCGCGCGCTGCGTTACTACGGCGGCATGCGGGGCGAGAACCCGAAGGCGTGGTTCCTGACGATCGTCCGTCGCTGCTGCTTCGACCGGCTGGACGACCTGCGTTCGGAAGCGGTCGTCACGTTCGGCGACGTGCCGCCCGACGACACCGCCGGCGACGGGATCGACGAAGCGGGGCCGGAGCACCTCGCCCACCTGCGGGATCGTGCGGAGAGCCTCAGGGCGGCCATCGAAGCGCTCGCACCGAGCTACCGCGAGATCATCATCCTGCGGGAGCTGGAAGACCTGTCGTACAAGGAGATCGCCCGAATCGTGGATATCCCGATCGGCACCGTCATGTCGCGGCTCGCCCGCGCGCGCTCGTTGCTGCAGCAGTCGTCGCACCTGGACGAGGTGCGCGATCCGTCGAAGGCAGGTCAGCGATGAAGTGCCACCGATCACCGGACGTGCATCGCCTCGTCGACGACGAGCTCGACGCGGCGGATCGCACGGGCGTGGAACGACATGTCGCCGGCTGCGCGCATTGCTCCGAAGAGCGACGCCGCATCGACGCGCTCCGGCACGGCCTGCGCGACGACGCGCTTCGTTACGCGTTGCCCGTGTCGCTGCTCGAGCGCGTGACACGGCTCGCAACACAGCACGCAACACAGCTCGTCGAAGACGAGGAACCGCGAGTCGACGCGACGATCCCGTCGCGACGTCGAGCGTCGTCGCCTCGCTGGTACTGGCTGGGCTCGGGTGCGCTCGGCGGCGCCGCGATGACGGCCGGCGTCTTCGCACTCGTCACCGCGCTCGACGCGACCCGCGTCGATCATCGGCTCGCCGACGAGGCGGTCGCGGCGCATGGCCGGGCCGCGACCACGGGACATCTCGTCGACGTGACGTCGTCGGACCGGCATACCGTCAAGCCGTGGCTGTCGCAGCACCTCGACTACTCGCCGCCGGTGCCGGACCTCGCGGCCGATGGCTTCACGCTCGTCGGCGGACGTCTCGATCGACTGGACCGGATGCCGGTCGCGACGCTCGTGTACGGCTACGGGCAGCACACCATCGATGTCTTCGTGCGGCCGAGCGACGATGGCGGCGGCACGGCAGAGCCCGCCGTGGTCCGGGGATTCAACGTCGTCCAGTCGCGCGGTTCGGGAATGGACTGGCTCGGCGTGTCCGACGTCAATGCAGCGCAGCTCGAACTGCTGATGCGACGACTGGCCGGGTCTCACGGGGGTACGGGCTCGGAGCCGGCCCGCTGAAGAACGTCGGCTATTCGTCGGCGGTGTCCTTGTGTTCCGGCCGGATCTTCTTCGGATCGGCGATCGGGGCGCCCTCCAGCTCGCGGGCCACGAGCGCCGCGGTCTTGTCGTTCTGCAGGCCGAGGGCGAGCGCGGTCTCGCCCGCGTCGAGGGGTCGGCCGAGCAGTGCCTCGATCTCGGCGACGAATTTCTGGTCGGTCGGTACGGCGTCGTTCATCGCGGCTCCCTGGTCGAAAGAACCGCAATGTCACGGGGTGTCGTCGATGGCGATGTAGGTCGCACGCCGATTCAGCCGACATTCGCGAATGCTGGCTCCGCGCCCGGGTGTGCGATATCTTGCGCACGTCGTCCCGTCCAGGAGCCCTCCATGAGCAATGTCGCCGGCAAGGCGTATGCGATGAACATCCTCACGCCGATGAAGCCGCACCGGACCTGGATCAACACGTTCATCTTCATCGCGGCGCGGGCGCTGCCCGACAAGCTCGCCGGACTGCTCGGCCTGTCGATCATCCACTTCGCGCGCTGGGTGATGGTGCGCCGCGACCAGTGGCCCGACCTCGGGCAGGGCAGGGAGCGGCTGGTCAACGACTACATGATCTTCTGCAGCAACTTCAACGGCACGTGGGACCAGTACATCGACGCGTTCTCCGACGGACTGCCGAACGGTCTCGACATGTTCTGGTACTCGTCGACGAAGTACCCGAAGTCGGTCCCTATCACACCGTTCAAGGACTACATCCGCGCCAACCAGATCTATACCGACTACTACTACAACGCGACGCCGGGCTCCGCGCAGCGCGACATCAAGTGCGCGCTGCGCGCGCGCGACGTCGTGCGAGGACTCGCTGCCGCGCATGCGACGCAGCCGCCCGAACGATTCGAGGCGTCGTGGCGCGCGGCACTCGTCCAGGTCCAGAACGATCTCGGGTCGCCGGGGTTCGCGCCGGTCGCGAGCAACGACACGGCCAACGCGGACCGCAATCGCCAGCCGTTCGTCGATGCCTGCTGGCATGCAGGAAAGTGACATGCCGAACCTCGACGGCGGTCACTACTTCCTGACGACGTTGATCCCGTTGAAGCTCGAGCCGGTCGAGCGATCGGACGGCACCTTCACGTCGCCGAGCCACATCCTGCGCGAAGCGCTCGCGACGATGCCGACCGCGCAGCAGAGTCCCGCGTCCATCGAAGCCGGCTACACCAGTCCGTTCTCGCGCTGCACGCGGCCCCACTTCGTGCGCATGGTCGTGATCGATCAGCCGATGTACAACGGCCGCGATGCCGGCGACACGCTGGTGCAGGGCTTGCGCAACGTCAACCTGCTCGTGCACGAGCCGGTCGACAACCTGTCGTGCCCGTACCTGATGTTCTGCGCGGATTTCGACGCGCGGCCGAACGAAGCGGACGGCGGCCTCGCGAGCTGGGCCGAAGGCCTGTGGACGAAGATGGAAAAGGAACTCCGCGTCGTCTTCAACGCGTGTCGCGGGTTCGAAGGCATGGCCGATGGACGCGCGTTCCACGCGTGGTTGAGGCGCTGCCAGATCGAAACCACGATGAGCTTCAACGACTATTACGTGCCGATGCCCGACCTGCACGGCTACACGTTGAAGGGATTGGGCCTCGTGCTCGCGGCGGGCACGATCGTGCTGACCGGCCTGGCTTGCGGGGCGATCGCTTCCACGATGTCGAGCTGGTGGTGGCTGCTGCTCGCGGTGCCGGTCGCGTTGGTGGCCTCGCTCGCGGTCGTGTTCGCGTTGCTGTGGCGGAAGGGTCGCAAGCCCTTCGCGGCCGGCGCCGACACCGACCTGCCGTCCGTGTTGAAGAGCCTGCACGTCCAGCAGCGCTTCGCGCTTCTCGCCGCGTCGTTGCAGGGTGCGGACGCGAACACCGTGCATGAACGCTTCGGCCGCTTCATCGCCGACGTCCGTCCCGACGAGACCTCGGCGCCGACGCAACCGCCGGGCGTGA
>CAXTPX010000181.1:0-6121 GCA_964246005.1 uncultured Burkholderiaceae bacterium
CTCTTCTTCATCACGATCGGCATGCTGCTCAACGTCGGCGTGGTGCTGTCGAACTTCGTCTGGGTACTGGTGCTGTTCGTCGGCCCGCTGACGCTGAAGCTGCTGCTGATCACCGGCCTCGCGCGGTGGTTCGGCGCGAGCCCGGGCGTCGCGATTCGGACCGGCCTGGACCTCGCGCAGGCCGGCGAGTTCGGCTTCGTGCTGCTGAACCTCGCCGGTGAACTGAAGCTGCTCGATCCGCTGCTGCTGCAGATCGTGCTCGCGGCGATGCTGCTGTCGATGCTGAGCGCGCCGTTCCTGATCCAGTACAGCGAACGCATCGCGTTGCGCATCGCGTCGAGCGAATGGATGCTGCAGTCGCTCGCGCTGACGCAGATCGCGAGCCGCACGATGGCCACGCGCGGTCACGTGATCGTCTGCGGCTACGGGCGCAGCGGGCAGAACCTCGCGCGCCTGCTCGAACAGGAGAGCATCGCGTACGTCGCGCTCGACCTCGATCCGGACCGCGTCAACGACGCCCAGGAAGCCGGCGAATCGGTGGTGTACGGCGACGCCACGCGGCGCGAGGCGCTGACGGCGGCCGGCATCCAGCGCGCCGCCGCGCTCGTCGTGACGTACGCGGAGACCGGCGCGGCCGAGAAGACCCTGCATTTCGCGCACGACCTCGCGCCCGACCTCCCGGTGATCGTCCGGACCCACGACGACAGCGATCTCGATCGCTTGCTGCGCGCGGGCGCCACGGCGGTCGTGCCGGAGATCATCGAAGGCAGCATGATGCTGGCCTCGCACGCGCTGGTGCTGCTCGGCGTTCCGGTCGGGCGCGTCGCCGAACGGGTGGCCCAGGCCCGCGACTCGCGCTATGCGATGTTGTCCGGCTCGTTCCACGGAGCGGACGACCGGCACGGGGAAGTCGACGACGCGCGCAGCATGCGGATGCGGTCGGTCACCGTGCCCGCGCACAGCCACGTCGTCGGGCGGACGCTGGCCGAGATCGGCGTCGAGGGGCTGGGCGCGGTCGTCACCGCGATCAGGCGTCACGGCATCCGCGGAGTCGACCCCGCGCCCGATGCGCGCCTGATGGCGGGCGACGGACTCGTGCTGAAGGGATCGAACGAGGCGCTGGCGCTGGCGGAGAAGCGTATTTCGGAGCGCCGCGCACCGAAGGTTCGGTGACGCAATCCATCCTCCGGCCGAGTCAGCCGGCCCGGTCGCTCGATTGCCCGTCGTTATAATCCGGTCCCCACCTTCTGTCGGGCACTCGCCCTCCGCCTCCCCTCGATGAACCCAGCTGCGGCCTCCACGGTCCCGGACGCCCCGCTCGTCGACATCGCCGATCTCCACTTCCGCTACGACGCCCGACCGATCCTGTCGGGCATCACGATGCAGTTCGGCCGTGGCAAGGTGATCGCGGTGATGGGCGGCTCGGGCTCGGGCAAGACGACCGTGCTGCGGTTGATCGGTGGCCAACTGAAGGCCGAGTCGGGCTTGGTGCGGATCGCGGGCCAGGATGTCGGCTCGCTCGACGAGAAGGCGCTGTACGCGGTGCGGCGACGCATGGGGATGCTGTTCCAGTTCGGCGCGCTGTTCACCGACATGAGCGTCTTCGAGAACGTGGCCTTCCCGTTGCGTGAACACACCGACCTGCCCGAGGAACTGATCCGCGACCTGGTCCTGATGAAGCTCGACGCGGTCGGGCTGCGCGGGGCGCACGCGCTGATGCCGCGCGAGATCTCGGGTGGCATGGCGCGCCGGGTCGCGCTCGCGCGCGCGGTCGCGCTCGACCCCGAGCTGATCCTGTACGACGAGCCGTTCGCGGGGCTCGACCCGATCTCGCTCGGCGTCACGGCCAACCTGATCCGCTCGCTCAACGACGCGCTCGGCGCCACGTCCGTGCTGGTCACGCACGATGTCGCCGAATCGTTCGCGATCGCCGACTACGTGTATTTCATCGCGTCCGGCAAGGTCGCGGCCGAGGGGACGCCCGACGTCCTCAACAAGTCGACCGATCCGTTCGTACGCCAGTTCGTCGATGGCGCACCGGACGGCCCGGTGCCGTTCCACTATCCGGCGCCGTCGTACGCCTCCGATCTCGGACTTGCTGCGACCGCCGGGGCGCCGCGATGAACGCGATCGCGGCGATCGGCGCGTGGACCATCGCGCTGGTCCGCAACGTCGGCAATGCCGCGCGCTTCTTCGTGGCCGTCGTCGTGCGGACGCCGCGCGCGCTGCTGCGCTTCCGGCTGGTGCGCGACCAGGTCCACTTCGTCGGCAACTACTCGGTCGTGATCATCGTGGTGTCGGGGCTCTTCGTCGGCTTCGTGCTCGGGCTGCAGGGGTACTACACGCTGCAGCGTTACGGATCGGAGCAGGCGCTCGGGCTCCTCGTCGCGTTGTCGCTGGTACGTGAACTCGGGCCGGTCGTGACCGCGCTGCTGTTCGCGGGACGCGCCGGGACGTCGCTGACCGCCGAGATCGGGCTGATGAAGGCGGGCGAACAGTTGTCGGCGATGGAAATGATGGCGGTGGACCCGGTCGCGCGGGTGATCACCCCGCGCTTCCTCGCCGGCGTGATCGCGATGCCGATCCTCGCGGCGTTGTTCTCCGCGGTCGGCATCATCGGCGGCTACATCGTCGGCGTGCAGTTGATCGGCGTCGACGAAGGCGCGTTCTGGTCGCAGATGCAGGGCGGCGTCGACGTGTGGCGCGACGTCGGCAACGGCGTCATCAAGAGCTTCGTGTTCGGGATCGCGGTGACGTTCATCGCGCTGCGCACCGGGTTCGAGGCGAGTCCCACCCCCGAGGGCGTGTCGCGGGCGACGACACGGACGGTCGTCGCCGCATCGCTCGCGGTGCTCGGGCTCGACTTCATACTGACGGCATTGATGTTCAGCGGAAGCTGACGGGAAAGAGGAAGGCAATCATGCAATCGAAGTCGACGGATGTCCTGGTGGGGTTGTTCGTGATCGCGGGCCTGGCCGCGCTGCTCTTCCTCGCGCTGAAGGCCGGCAACCTCGCGTCCTTCTCGACCGCGTCGACCTATCGGGTCAGCGGGCGCTTCGACAACATCGGCGGGCTGAAGCCGCGTGCGCCGGTCAAGAGTGCGGGTGTCGTGGTCGGGCGGGTTGCGGCGATCCGCTTCGACGACAAGACCTACAGCGCCGTCGCGGACATCGATCTCGAATCGCAGTACAAGTTTCCAAAAGATTCTTCTGCCAAAATACTCACGTCCGGCCTGCTCGGTGAGCAGTATCTCGGACTCGAAGCGGGCGGCGATCAGGCCATGCTGGCCGCCAACGATCGGATCACCAATACGCAGTCGGCGGTGGTCCTGGAGAACCTGATCAGTCAGTTTCTCTTCAACAAGGCAGCCGAAGGCAGCTCCGATTCGAAGGACAAACAATGAACGTCGGCATCTTCAAGGCAGTCACCCGCTGGGGCGCCCTCCTGTCCCTCGTCGTCGTCACCGGCGCAGTGACGGGTTGCGCGACCACGCAGTCCGCGATCGGTTCGGTGCGCACGGCCGCGTCGGAGATGGACCCGATCGAGCCGGTCAACCGGGTCATCTACACCGTCAACGACAAGGTCGACCGTGCGATCTTCAAGCCGCTCGCGCAGGGCTACGAGTTCATCCTGCCGGTGGTCGTCCGCTCGTGCGTGTCGAACGTCTTCGGCAACATCGCGGACGTGCCGGCTTCGCTCAACAACTTCCTGCAAGGCAAGATCAAGGAAGGCGGTTCGGACGTCTGTCGTGTCGGGGTCAACACCACCGTCGGCGTGCTCGGTTGCTTCGACATCGCGAGCAGGTGGGGTTTCGAGAAGCACAACGAGGACTTCGGCCAGACGCTCGGCGTGTGGGGCGTGCCGACCGGACCGTACCTCGTGCTGCCGCTGTTCGGCCCGAGCACCGTGCGCGACGGTTCCGCGTTGATCGTCGACGGTTATCTCGATCCGCTGCGCTATGTCAACGACATCCCGGTGCGCAACATCTCCTATGGCGTGAGGCTGGTCGACAAGCGGGCGCAGGCGCTCGACACGACGAACTTCATCGACAACGCCGCGCTCGATCCGTACGTCTTCGTCCGCGATGCCTACCTGTCCCGTCGGCGCAGCCTGGTGCTGGACGGCAGGGAGCCGCCGCCGGCCACCGACACGCAGGGCGGGGACGCTTCTCAGCCGACTACCGGTGGTGCCACGGTCAAGCCGACGCGGTAAGCGAGGGAGGCGCTGCGCGAAAGCGCGAGCGGATTCCCGGGTCGTACGATCGACGTGTCATCCGGTCGGGCCGGATCGTGGTTAATGGAACCAGTCCGACGCACGGTCGGTTCGCGCAACGGTTGTATCCCGCGCCGTCGGTCGCATTTGAAGGCTGTCCACAAAACAAGATGGAGAACGCTATGACAAGCCCGCTGGACTTGCAGAAGTTTCGTGGTTGGTTGCTCGGCGCCCTGGCGATGCTGGCGCTCGGCTTCGGCGGACAGGCCCTCGCGCAATCGATGACGCCGGACGCGCTGGTCCGCAAGGTCACCGAGGACGTGCTCGCGACGGTCAAGTCCGACAGCGACATCAAGTCCGGCAACATCTCGAAGATCCAGTCGCTGGTCGAGAGCAAGGTCCTGCCGTACGTCAATTTCCAGAAGATGACCGCCAGCGCCGTCGGTCGCAACTGGTCGCAGGCGACGCCCGATCAGCAGAAGCAGATCATCGACCAGTTCCGTCAGCTGCTCGTCTACACCTATTCGGGCGCGTTGAAGGACGTGAGCGATCAGCGCGTCGACTATCGGCCGTTCCGCGGCGATGCGAACGACTCGGTCGTGCAGGTCGACACCCGCATCATCAACCCGCGCGGCGGCGAGCCGATCCAGCTCAACTACAAGCTCGAGAAGACCGGTCCGGAGTGGAAGATCATCGACGTCAACGTGCTCGGTGTCTGGCTCGTCGAGAACTATCGCAACAGCTTCCAGCAGGAAGTCAGCCGCGGCGGCATCGACGGCCTGGTGAAGAGCCTGACGGCGAAGAACAAGCAGCTCGGTACCAACAGGTCGTAAGCGGCGCAGGTCGCCGATCCGCTGACATGTATCGCGTGCCCGCCGCCATCACGATGACCAGTGCATCGGCAAGTCTCGCTGCGATGAACGAGGCGATCGATGGCGGCGAGTCGGACATCGCGCTGGACGGGGCCGAACACTCGGACTCGTCCGCGGTCGCCGTGGTCCTCGCGGCACTTCGTCATGCAGAAGAGGCGGGCCGAACCGTCCGGTTCACCGGCATGCCGGCGTCGTTGCACAGTCTCGCCAAGCTGTACGGCGTCGACACGCTGATCGCGAGTCCGGCCGCTCGCTAGGCGTCGGGCCTGCCGTGCCCGGCGGCCTATAATGCGGTCCCCTTCCGATCGGAGCGTCGTCGCTCCGGCCGAGCGAGTACCGCCTCTTCCCTCATGTCCGCCGCCATCCATCTCGACAACGTGCAGAAGCGCTATGGCGCCCTGCAGGCGCTGGCGGGCGTGAGCTTCGCGATCGAGGAGGGCGATTTCTTCGGTCTCCTCGGCCCGAACGGCGCGGGCAAGACCACGTTGATCTCGATCATCGGCGGCCTGACGCGGGCGGATGCCGGCACGGCCCGCGTCATGGGCCACGACGTCGTGACGGACTACCGCGCGAGTCGGCGGCATCTCGGCGTCGTCCCGCAGGAACTCGTCTTCGATCCGTTCTTCACGGTGCGCGAGACGCTGCGCATCCAGTCGGGCTACTTCGGCCTGTCGAAGAACGATGCGTGGATCGACGAGATCATGCACAACCTCGACCTGACGTCGAAGGCCGACGTCAACATGCGCGCGTTGTCGGGTGGCATGAAGCGTCGCGTGCTGGTCGCGCAGGCGCTGGTCCACAAGCCGCCGGTCATCATGCTCGACGAGCCGACCGCCGGCGTCGATGTCGAATTGCGCCAGACGCTGTGGCGCTTCGTTGCCCGCCTCAACCGCGAGGGTCACACGATCGTGCTGACGACGCATTACCTCGAGGAGGCGCAGGCCCTCTGCAAGCGGATCGCGATGCTGCAGGCCGGCAAGGTCGTGGCGCTCGAGTCGACGGCGTCGCTGCTCGCACGCTTCGACGCCGCGCAGCTG
>CAXTPX010000182.1:0-6119 GCA_964246005.1 uncultured Burkholderiaceae bacterium
GAACGCCGCACTCGAGAGCGCGCGGTAGTTCGCATACTGGTCTGCATCGGTGATTTCGACGTCGGCAACGATGTAAGCGGCCATCAGCGTTCCTTCGATGTTGGATCGGCCCTCACAGGCCGAAGTCGTTCTCGGCGAAGCCTTGCGACTTCACCACGCGATCGATCGCGACCAGCGTCTCGAGGAGACGTCGCATGTGCTTCAGCGGTACCGCGTTGGGGCCGTCGGACATCGCGTTGGCGGGATCCGGATGCGTCTCCATGAAGACGCCCGCCACACCGACCGCGATCGCGGCGCGGGCCAGCACCGGCACGAACTCGCGCTGGCCACCGGACGTGGCCCCCTGCCCGCCCGGCAACTGCACCGAATGGGTCGCATCGAATACGACGGGGCAGTTCGTCTCGCGCATGATCGCGAGCGAGCGCATGTCGGAGACCAGGTTGTTGTAGCCGAACGAGACGCCGCGCTCGCAGACCATGATGTTCCGTCCGTCGCCCCCCGCGGCGATGGACGCGTCGCGTGCCTTGTCGGCGACGTTCGTCATGTCGCCCGGCGCGAGGAACTGGCCCTTCTTGATGTTGACCGGCTTGCCGGCCGATGCCGCGGCTTCGATGAAGTCGGTCTGGCGACACAGGAACGCGGGCGTCTGCAGCACGTCGACCACCGACGCGACCGTCGCGATCTCGTCGATCGCATGGATGTCGGTCAGTACCGGCACGCCGATCTGCTGCCTGACGTCACCGAGGATCTTCAGGCCGCCGTCCATCCCCGGTCCGCGGAACGACTTGCCCGAGCTGCGATTGGCCTTGTCGAACGACGACTTGTAGATGAACGGGATGCCGAGCTCGGTGGTCATCTCCTTGAGAATCCCGGCGGTGTCGAAGGCCATCTGCTGCGATTCGATCACGCAGGTGCCGGCGATCAGGAAGAACGGCTTGTCGAGGCCGACCTCGAAGCCACACAGGTTCATGAATCCGTCGTCCCCGCGTAGGCGGGGACCCCGCGTCGTTCATCGGCCCAGCATTGCGGTGGCGCAAACGACGCTGGGTTCCCGCCTACGCGGGAACGACGAAGAAGGAGGCCGATCGATTTCACGCCGCCTTCTTCAGCCGCGCCGAATGGCTCACGATGGCAGCCTCGATGAACGACGTGAAGAGCGGGTGCCCCGAGCGTGGCGTCGACGTGAATTCCGGATGGAACTGCACCCCGAAGAACCATGGATGCCCGTTCGGACCCGACTGCGGCAGCTCCATGATTTCCGGCAGCGACTCGGTCGGCGTGTGCGCGCTGATCCGGTAACCCTGCGCCTCGAGCATCGGTGCGAAAAAGTTGTTGACCTCGTAACGGTGCCGGTGACGCTCGTTGACTTCGGCGCCGTAGATGCGCGCCGCGAGCGTACCGGGCTCGACCGGGCAGCGCTGCGATCCGAGCCGCATCGTGCCGCCGAGGTCCGAGCTGGTCGTGCGCCGCTCCACCTTGCCGTCGCGATCGGCCCATTCGGTGATCAGGGCGACCACCGGATGCGGCGTATCCGGATCGAACTCGGTACTGTTCGCGCCCGCGAGTCCGCAGCGGTTCCGAGCGAACTCGATCGTCGCGAGCTGCATGCCGAGGCAGATGCCGAGGAACGGCACGCCGTTCTCGCGCGCGTAGCGGATCGCCTTGATCTTGCCTTCGGTGCCGCGCACGCCGAAGCCGCCGGGGATCAGCACCGCGTCGAGATGATCGAGCCCGGCGGTGCCGTCGGCGTCGATGCTCTCGGAGTCGAGATACTCGATGTTGACCTTCGCGCCGGTATGGATGCCGGCGTGCACCAGCGCCTCGGTCAGCGACTTGTACGACTCGGTCAGGTCGACGTACTTGCCGACCATGCCGATGGTGACCTCGTACTTCGGATGCTCGAGGTTCTGCACCAATTTGTCCCAGACCGACAGGTCCGCCGGCTTCGCGGTGATGCCGAGCCGCTCGCACACCAGGTCGTCGAGCCCCTGCGCATGCAGCATCGCCGGGATCTTGTAGATCGAGTCCGAATCCCAGACCGAGATCACGCCGTCCATCTCGACGTTCGAGAAGAGCGAGATCTTCGCGCGCTCGTCTTCCGGGATGACGCGATCGGCGCGACACAGCAGCGCATCGGCCTGGATGCCGATCTCGCGCAGCTTCTGCACGCTGTGCTGCGTGGGCTTCGTCTTCAGTTCGCCCGCCGACGCGATGAACGGCACGAGCGTGAGGTGCAGGAAGCAGGCGTAGCCACGGCCGCCCCGCAGGCTCATCTGACGGGCCGCCTCGAGGAACGGCAGCGACTCGATGTCGCCGACCGTGCCACCGATCTCGACCAGCGCGATGTCCGCACCCCCTTCGTCGACGAAGGCCGCCGACGCGCCACGACGGATGAAGTCCTGGATCTCGTTGGTGATGTGCGGGATCACCTGCACGGTCTTGCAGAGGTACCCGCCGCGCCGCTACTTGCGGATCCCCCCCTCGTAGCTCTGCCCCGTCGTGAAGTTGTTGACACGGCGCATGCGCGCGCTGACGAAGCGCTCGTAGTGGCCGAGGTCGAGGTCGGTCTCGGCACCGTCCTCGGTCACGAACACCTCGCCGTGCTGGAACGGCGACATCGTGCCGGGATCGACGTTGATGTACGGATCGAGCTTGAGGAGCGTGACCTTGAGGCCGCGCGATTCGAGGATCGCCGCGAGGGACGCGGCGGCGATGCCCTTGCCGAGCGAGGACACCACACCACCGGTGACGAAGACGAATTTGGTCATGAAGAGCGAGTGCCCTCGCACATCGGCAACGAGCGATTTGCGTGGCACCACCGGGAAATTTGGATTATAGCGGAGCGACCGTGACGGACCGGTCACGAGGGCGGCCGAAGCGCGCGCTGCTCGCATAATCTCGCGACGATGACGACGAAGCGCTCGACACGGCCCGCGCAGCCGATCCCGGTCGTGCAGGCGGCCACCCGCGTCGACGTGGTCGATGCGGCGCGCGGCTTCGCGGTCGCGATGATGATCACGTATCACTTCTGCTTCGACCTGACGTACTTCGGCTGGACCGACTGGGCCATGCTGGTCGACGGGCGCTGGATCGCCTGGCGTTCCACGGTCGTCACGAGCTTTCTCTTCGTCGCCGGCGTGTCGCTCGCGCTGCGCGATGCGAGGAACCAGACGCAACGCTTCCTCGATCGATCGTTCGTGAAGCGCTGGTTGCAGATCGCCGTCGCCGCAGCGCTCGTCACGGCCGGCAGCGCGGCGCTGTTCCCGCAGTCGTTCATCTACTTCGGCGTGCTGCACTTCGTTGCGGTTGCAATCGTTGCATGCCGCCGCGCGCCCCGGCTCGGCCTCTGGGCCGTGCCGCTCGGATGCGCAGCGATCGCGATCGGCCTGGGCTGGTCGGACGCTTCGTTCAACCCACGCTTCTTCGACTGGATCGGCTTCGCGACCGAGAAGCCGCAGACCGAGGACTACGTGCCGCTCTTTCCGTGGCTCGGCGTGGTGCTGATCGGGTGCGGCGTGGGCGCTTTCTGGGCCCGGGCGGGCTTTCGCCTGTCGCCCGCGCCGCTGGCCGCCTGGTCTGCGGTGCCGCGCCCCCTCTGCCGCGTGCTCGCGGCGATGGGTCGCTGGAGCCTGACGATCTATCTCGTGCACCAGCCGCTGATGCTGGGCGCCCTCGGCCTGCTCGCGCAGGCCCGCCGAGGATGACGCCTCACTTGTACGAGTAGACGATCCGCGCCGAATAGGCCCGCTTCGTCGCCGGGTCCTTCAGGTTCGAGATGCCCGAGTACTCGAGCAGCTGCTTCGAGCGCGGGTCGATCGTCAGCTCGAGCGGTGGCAGCATCAGCCGCAGCAACGAGTCGAGTTCGATGCGGACCTTCATGCCGCTGCGACCGTCCACCTGCGCGTCGCCGACCTTGCTCGCGCGGAGCGCGAAGCTGTCGACGCGACCCGCGACCGCGAGCGTGAAATGCAGCATCGCGCCCGACTGCAATTCGTCGAGATGATCGACGACATAGGCCTGCGCGCCGCAGTCGGCCACCATCTCCTTCACGCGATCGAGCGACGTGCTCTGGCGCTTGCCGTCGCGGATCATGAAGAGGTCGACCTTGCCCTTCTCGATGCCCGTGATGCCCTCGTGGTACTCGGGCACCGACTGGTCGAGCGTGTAGATGGGCATGTGGCGATCGGCCGAGAAGTCGAACTTGCGTTCGGCGATCGGTTGCCCGGTCGGCGACACGTACTTCGTCGTTCCCGATGTCCAGCGGCCGTTGTCGACCTGCACGTCGTAGTGTTCGACGAACAGCACGCGATCGTTCTTGAGGTCGTGCGCGGTACCGGTGAACTGCAGGGCTTCCGCCGACGCGGGCAGCGCGCAGAGCATCGATGCTGCGGCAGCCATCGATGCGACGATCGCGGCCGCGGTATCACGCGTCGATCGGCGCGGTGCCGGCCTTGGCGAAGCGATAGTGCGCGACGCCCCACACGGCGCCCTGGTCGTAGCCGAACAGTTCGGCGACGGCCATGTAGAACATGCGCCAGCGGCCGAACCAGACGCGGGCGTCGGCCCCATAGGTCGCGCGAAAGATCTCCATGATCGGCGCCTCGGCGGCGTCCATGTGGCGCAGCCAGTCGTTGGCGGTGCGTTCGTAATGGCGGCCGGAGATCCACCAGCGTTTCTCGATTGCAAGGTCATCGGCAAAGGACTTGAAGAGGTCGAAGCTCGGCATCGTGCCGCCGGTGAAGAAGTAGCGCGTCATCCAGTCGTCCGACGCGAGGTCCTCGAAAGGGTACGCGACTTGGCGGTTCGCGAAGACATGCACGAAGACGCGCCCGTCGTCGGCGAGCCAGCGCGCCACCTTCGCGAACAGCAGCCGGTAGTTCTTCATGTGCTCGAACATCTCGATCGACACGATGCGGTCGAAACCACCGGCCAGGTCGCTCGCGTCGAACTCGAAGTCGACGATGTCGCCGGTGCGGACGACGAGGCCGAGGCCGCGCGAGGCGGCCTCGCCTTCGATGTATTCGCGCTGCCCGTGCGAGTTGGACAGCCCGACGACGGTCGCGTGCGGATAGCGCGCTGCAGCCCACAGCGCGAACGATCCCCAGCCGCAGCCAAGATCGAGGATGCGCTGGCCGTCGGCGAGATCGGCCCGTTCGGCGTACGCCTCGAACATCGCTTCCTCCGCGCCCGACAGGCTTTCGCGGCCGGTGGCGTAGAGGCACGACGAATATTTCAGACGGGGACCGAGGTGCAGCTTGAAGAAGCGCGCCGGCACCTCGTAGTGCTGGCGATTGGCCGACTGGGTCTCGATCGCGATCGGGCTGTTCGACAGTTGATCGACGAAGCGCTGCTGACGGGCCGCGACGGTCGCCTCGTCGCCGCGCGTCTCGTCGCGCAAGCGCTTCGCCATCAGCCGCCGCATGCCCGCACGGACCAGCGCGTCGGGCAGCCAGCGACGCTCGGCCAGATCGATGAGGTTCACTCAGTGTCCTGCCCCGGGCTCGACCTTCGGCGGCCAGGGAATGAAGGCGCTGGTCGTCTCGATGTAGCGCGCGTACTCGGGACGATCGCGCGCCATGTGCGCCTCGGTGATCGGGATGCCCGACAGCCGCAGCAGCAGAAACGCCATCACGGCCGGCGAGACGAGGCCCACCCACCACCAGCCGCTGCCGACCAGGAGCAGCAGGTAGGTGAACCAGTGCAGGCATTCGAAGAAATAGTTCGGATGTCGCGAGTAGCGCCACAGACCTTCGCGATTGACGCGGCCCTTGTTGGCCCGGACCTTCTTGAAGCCGGCCAGCTGCGCATCGGCGATCGCTTCGCCCGCGACCGAGGCGATCCAGACGACGACAGCGGCGGTGACGGCCCACGTCGGCGGCATGTCGTCACGCCAGGCGATCGCGATGAACGGCAACGACAGCAGCGCCGAGCACACGGTCTGGATCTGGAAGAACCAGAACAGGTTGCGATCGGCCTTCGCGCCCCACTCGTCGCGAAAGCGCGCATAGCGGCCGTCTTCGGGCTTGCGATGATTGCGCACGAAAAGATGCAGGCCGAGCCGCAGGCCCCAGGCGCCGGCGAGCAGCGCGAGCATCACCCGTAATGGCGCTGGCGCGGCA
>CAXTPX010000183.1:0-6108 GCA_964246005.1 uncultured Burkholderiaceae bacterium
TGTGCAGGGTCCGCCAGATCGAGGCGGCGCGCGGTGGCGCCGGTCTGTCGGACCCGTACATTGGGATCCCCCCGGTTCAGACACGTGACGATCGCGCCCTGTTCGATGAGGCGCTCGACCAACCTCCCGCCGATGAAGCCGTTGGCACCGGTGACCGCCACCGTTGTGCCCCGCGCAACGAACGGCGGCCAGGCCGGGGACGGCTGCGGCTGCTCCGTCGCCGCCGCCCGTGGCGGCTCGATGTGGTGGACGCCGCGTTCACGGCTGATCAGGAGCTTCAAGTGCTCGGCGAGCCGACATGCCATCGCCACGATCATCAGCGTCGGATTAGCGTGGCCTGCCGTCGGGAAGACCGAGCTGCCGGCGACGTACAGGCCGCCGGTGCCGAACACTTCGCTGTTCGAATCGACGACCCCGGAAGCCGGGTCGATGGCCATGCGCGTCGTTCCGGTCGGATGGCACGCGTCCTGGAGAACGGTGTCGTCGTACGACTCGTTCTCGATCCACGAAGCGAGCTTCGCTTCGGGCAGACCGAGCCGCCTGATTTCAGCGGCGATCAGCTTAGCGAGCCGACCCTGCGAGGCGCGGTCTTCCCGGCTAACGCGCCAGTCTGTCCGGGCGATCGGGAGGCCGAAGCGGTCCCGTCGTTCGCCCAGCGACACGCGGCTGTCGGGGTTCGGTCTCTGCTCCGAAGTGACCATCATGCCGATCTTCGCCGGCAGCTGACGAACCGGCTGGTCACGGACGAATCGGGACTGCGCGGCGCGAAAGACATCGCCCGGTCTCGCGCCGACCCGTCGCAGGTCGGCGAGCTGATCGTCTCGCTGGCGTCGGACGAGTCGATAGGCGGCTTCGACCGGATCGTCCGCCGAAACCTCTTCCATCGGCCACGCGGCGGCGTTCAGCAGATGCTCTTCGCGCTGGATCCGTTCGCTCAGCGCGAAACCCGCCGCGAAGGTTCGCGATCCGTTGCCGCGATCGAGATTGAACGGTCCGAGGAGTCTGCGCAGGGTGTTCGCCTCGCGCGGATCGAACTGGATCGCCATGTCCAGGTCGCGCGGATGATCCATCAGGAAGCGGCCCACCAGATCGTGGCCGTTGCCGAGCCCGCCTGCGACCTGTCGGTTCGAGTTCAGCAGAAGCCGGGCATTCTCGATGCCGCCGGCGCACAGCACGACGAGGGGAGCCGGGATCGTTCTTCGTCCGCCCGCCGCATCGGCAATCTCGATGGACGTGATGCGCCCGGATTGCGCATCGGTGTTCAGATGGGTCACCGTGGCATTCAGGACGACCCGGATACGATCGCCAGGCTGCGCCCGAAAGAGGCTGCGGAACTTGGTGGGCAGGCCGAATCGATCGCGACCGAAGCACCAGTAGGCATGGCTGAGCAAACGGGGATCGACATCCGCCTTGTTCACGCCGCTCGGTGGCGGGGGGATGACAGTATCCGCGACGATGCGCTCGGCACCGAGGTATTCGGACGCTTTCGACAGCCACGGCTCGACGGCTTCTGGGCCGAAGGGCCAACCCGAGAACGGCACCCACGCTCGTTCTTCGTAATCCACCGCGTCGAAGGCGATGCAACGATTCATCCAGAGCGGCATCTCGGTGGACCCGCCCACAATGCGACAACAACCGTTGAACAGCGGCATGCCCACGTCCTCGGTCGCATTGAGCTCCGCGGTCTCAGCGACCACGCGTCCCGCCCCGCTTTCCAGGATAAGCACGCGAATGCCGGCAGCCGAGAGTTCCTTCGCGAGCGTCCAGGCGGCCGGGCCGCTGCCGACGAGACAGACGTCCGCCTCCAGCTGCACGTCCTCGGGCAGGTTCATCAGGTCTTCGATCTGCAAGGGCCGTCCTCCACAATGTCAGTTCGAGATGCCTCGACCGTCGAGCCGTATCGCTCCAGCAGTCCGGCACCGGCGGGCGGAATTCGGCGAAATCGGGCCCGGGTCACCTCGTCGAGCCGCGAACACTGCGCGGGGCGCAAGGCGGCGACCCACAACCGTCCCTATCGACTCGTCGAGCCTCGGAAAAAGCGCACGCAAGGAACAGTCCGTGATCCTTCCGCCGAGCAAGGACGGTGCCACCCGGCGAGCGTGGGCAACGCGCTCGGCTTCGAAGACGTGCCTGCGCGCATCCCGTCGGGTCGCCGCCCGTTCTGACGCGCCCACGGGGTACGTCCGGGTCGGAAAGCCCTTCGGACAGCCGCGAAGCGAACCGTCGCAACAGTGGGTATTATGCTGCAATGCAGCGGACATTTCGTTCGCATTCATACACGCTTCCCCGAGCGTCTTTGTCTGGGTGGAGGCCTTCGCATCGGGGGCGAGCAGCTGAGCAACGTACCGGCATCCGATGTCACGCGCATTCTCGTTCGCGTCACCCGGCTCGACGCGCGTGTTCGCGAGTTCGCCACGGCGCTAGAAGGCGAGAGCGGCCATCCCGTTTCGTTTCTTCTCGACGAACGCAATGGTCCGGCCACGGACGACCGATCGTCGGTGGTCGGACTCAGCGACGAGAAGTGTCGGGCGCTTGGACTGTTCCTTCCAAACGACTACGCATGGCGATGTGGCGACTACGGTTACTACCTCGCTCGGCAGCAGTATCCCCGCGCGCCGTTCATCTGGATGATCGAATTCGACGTGCGCTTCTCGGGTGATCGACTCTCCGAGTTCTTCGGGTACTTCGCGAGTCGGTCGGACGTCGACTTTCTCGCGACCGGCTTCATGCCGGCCGAAGACGGCTGGTTCTGGGCCCCCACGTGTTTCGGACGCGGCATTCGTCCCTACCGATGCTTCTTTCCGATCACGCGCCTGTCGGCGCCGGCCATCGACGCCCTCCTCGACCGACGACGCGCGCATTCCCGAAGCCTCGCGCGACGACGTCTTTGGCCGAACGACGAAGCGATGGTCGCGACGACGCTCGCGAACGGCGGCTTCGCGTGCCGCGACTTCAACGACTTCGGCACCTGCTTCTACGACTCGGAAAGCTTCACGTTCTTCGAGGCGATCGACGGCGACTCGCTCGTCGAGACGACGGGGCCGACGCGGATGCTGCATCCGGTGCTGTACGGTGCGGCCTACCGTGCCAAGGTCGAGAAGCTGAGCATCCCCATGGCCACCGAGAGCCGCGCCGAGCGCTGGACGCGGCGCCTGGCCCAGAAGGTCAACCGGTCGGCGCGCTGGTAACCGCCCGACAGCTGCGCGGATCGCGTCGATGAACAGATCGCCACCCACCCCATGAGCAATCCTTCCGCACGGCTGATCGCCTTTTATCTTCCGCAGTTCTTCCCCATTCCCGAGAACGACGAGTGGTGGGGACCCGGCTTCACCGAATGGACCAACGTCGCGAAAGCGTTGCCGCTCTTCAAGGGACACTGGCAGCCGCATGTCCCGGCCGACCTCGGCTTCTACGATCTGCGCGTGCCGGAGACGCGCGCGGCGCAGGCGGCGATGGCGCGCGACTGCGGCGTCGAGGGCTTCTGCTACTGGCATTACTGGTTCGGCGAGGGACGCCGCATTCTGGAGCGGCCTTTCCACGAGGTCCTCGCGTCGGGGCAACCGGACTTCCCGTTCTGCCTCGCGTGGGCCAACCAGTCGTGGACCGGCATCTGGCACGGCAATCCGCGCACGACGCTGATCGAACAGAAGTACCCCGGGCCGGAAGACGAAGCGGCGCACTTCGCGTGGGCCCTGCCCGCCTTCCGCGACCCGCGCCACCTGCATGTCGACGGCAAGCCGATCTTCGTCGTCTTCGCGCCGCACGACCTGCCGAACACGACGTCCTTCATCGCGCACTGGCGCCTGCTCGCCGAGCGTGCGGGGCTGCCGGGCCTGTACTTCGTCGCCATCAGCAACATCTACCGGCAAGGCGCCGATCGCTATCGCGACGCGATCTACGAACCGTTCGACGCGGTCACGCCGCTGACGCCGCAGGACTATCTCGAAACCGTCGCCAAGGATTACCGACAGACCGTCCGGCAGCGCATCGAGCGGCTCACGCTGAAGAAGATCGTCACGCGGCTGAAGGGCGGCCTCAACGCCAGCCCGAAGCGCATCGCGTATGCCGACGTGGTCAGGCACGCGCTCGAGGACCTGCCCGACGAGCCGCGTTTCCTGCCGTCGGTCCTGCCGAACTGGGACAACACGCCGCGGTCCGGTGCGCGCGGCGTGGTCTACGAGGGCGCGACGCCGGCGCTCTTCGAGCAGTATCTGCGCAAGGCGGTGGACAAGGTGGCGAACCGTCCGCCGTCGACCGCGATCGTTTTCCTGAAGGCGTGGAACGAGTGGGCGGAAGGCAACTACGTCGAGCCCGACCTGAAGTACGGGCACGCCTATCTCGATGCGGTCCGCAACGTGATGCGGCGTTGATCGGACGCCGTCCCCGGCTTCGAGCGATGCTCGGTCGACCAGGTCCGGGGACTCGTCGACGGCCGCAACAGCAGGAGATGCCGGCATTGCAAACCGAGCGGAGGCGACCCTCGTCAGGGTGTCGGGCTCGCACCGAGCAGTCGCGTGCGGACGAGGTAGCGGCCGAGATCCCACAGCGCAGCGGGCATCACGCGCCACGGCGTGATGGCGAGAAGGTCGGCCGGGGGACGAAAGCCGCGCGGCTTGATCATCTGTCGAAAGACGAGACCGCGCCTCCTCGTGACTGCGATCAGCGTGAAATGCCGTTCGATCGCGCGTCGAATCGTCTTCAGGTCGTCGCGGGCGAGGCGGTACGGACGGTACGACGTCAACTCGAGCAGCTTCGTCGCCGTGGCCACCTCGAGATAGCTCCGCTCCGTTCGCGACAGCCCGATCGAGGCCAGGTCCAACATCTTTCTCAAGCTTCTAGCCGCTTGATAGACCTCGAGTGCGCCGCGCTCGAAGACGAGGTCCGGCTCGCCCCGCCGTCGACGTTGCTCCGAAATCGCGGCGAGCTGCGAACTGATCGCCGAGACGCGACCGTTGATCACGGACTTTGCCGACACGCTACCGCCGTGGATCCGGTATTCGCCGAGGACGTCGACGATATTCGAGAGACGACCGACTCGGGCGAGGCGCCAATAGAGGTCGACGTCTTCCGAGTGGAACACGTACCGATAGCCGCCAATCGCGACGAGCGCGTCGCGACGGACCAGCAGGAACGGGTGGATCAGATACGGTTCGATCGACGGGACGTGGAAGGGGTCGCCGACGACCTCTTCGCGAAATTCGGTCGTATAGCCGGTGCGATGTCCATGCTCGTCGACATGGAAGGCGTTGCATCCGATCGCGACGCAGTCCGGGTGCGCGACGAGATAGTCCAGCTGTTTACGAAGCCGCTCCGGGAACGCGAGATCGTCCGCATCGAAGCGTGCGACGAAGTCCGCGTCGCTTCGTGCGAGCGCGGTGTTCAACGCGTCGACGATTCCCCGGTTCGCGGTCGTGACGATATCGATCCTTGGATCGTCCGACGCCATGCGCGCCAGGATTTGCGGCGACGCATCGGTCGAACCATCATCGATCACGATGATGCGGATGTCGCGAAGGTCCTGGCGGCAGATCGACAGCAGCGAACCCTCGAGGGTGGACGCCGCATTGAAGACCGGTATCAGGACATCGATCGCCGCGGGCGCTTTCGGGTTGGTCATCGATCCTCGGCGCGGGTAAGTCGATCCGCCGCGCTGTCGCGTCGTTTGCATTGCGTCCGGCTTGCAGGACGAACTCTTGATTGTATGACCGTGCGCATCGCCGCGATCAACCGACGTCCAGCCCAGCCCATTGCTCGCTCGACGACGTCGATTGTCCCGAGCGTGCAACCTTCGCCCGATCACGCTCTGGTTGCGAAGTGCCTGCAGAGGCACGAAACCGAACTGGCCGGTGACCGGGCCTGCTGTCAAACACCGAGATCGAATTACATGCGCTCGTAGCATTTCCGCCCAACGTGAACCACGACCCCTGTCACGATGCGCTTTGCCGGGTCGTGCGGCCCGCGCCCGATCCGACCTTCGTTCCCCGTCCCGCATGACCGCCTCCTCCGCAAGCGTCAGTGTCTGCATTCCGGTCTACAACGGCGCCCGCTTCCTACGCCCCTGTCTGCACAGCATCCTTGCCCAGACGCGGTCACCGGACGAAATCCTGA
>CAXTPX010000184.1:0-6095 GCA_964246005.1 uncultured Burkholderiaceae bacterium
AGCGGCCTGATCGTCATCAGCGTGTCGACGAAGAAGCGATAGCCGCGCGGCGTCGGGATGCGGCCGGCGGACGTATGCGGACTCGCGATGAACCCCATGTCCTCGAGGTCGGCCATCACGTTGCGAATCGTGGCGGGCGACAGGTCGAGCCCCGAGAAGCGGGACAACGCGCGTGAGCCGACGGGCTGGCCATCGGCGATGTAGCGCTCGATCAGCGTCTTCAGCAGGGTCTGTGCGCGTTGGTCGAGCGTTGCTTGGGCCATGGCCGATTCTAGTCCACTGAATCACTGGAACTGGACGGCGCATCCACGCGATACGGGCGTCTCGCGCGTCGCTCACCGCCCATTCCAATGATTCAGTGGACTGCGTCATGCGAACGGGAAATGCGGCGTGGGACGCCGGGGCGCTCCGGCATAATCGCCCGATGGCCGATCCCGCGTCACCGCTCACCGTTGCCATCGTCGGCAAGTTCCAGGCCGAAGGCATCGCGACATCGCTGCTCGAGATCGCCGGCATCGTCACGGCCGCCGGCCACCGCGTCGTGATCGACCGCGACACGGCGCATCTCTGCGCGTTGAAGGACTTCGAGGCGCTCGGCACCGAGGAGATCGGTCAGCAGGCGTCGGCCGCGATCGTCGTCGGCGGCGACGGCACGATGCTCGGCATCGCACGCCAGCTCGCGCCGTACAACGTGCCGCTGATCGGGATCAATCAAGGTCGCCTCGGCTTCATGACCGACATCCCGCTCGACTCGATGGTCGTCGTGCTGACCGAGATGCTGGCCGGGCGCTACGAGGTCGAGGAGCGCACGCTGCTCGCCGGCAGCATCCATCGCGCCGCCGACGACGACGGAGGCCCAGAGGCCGCGGTCTTCCACGCATTGGCCCTGAACGACATCGTCGTGTCGCGCGGCACCGGCTCGGGCATGGTCGAGTTGATGGTCGACGTCGACGGGCGCTTCATGTACAGCCAGCGGTCCGACGGCCTGATCGTCTCGACGCCCACCGGCTCGACCGCGTACGCGTTGTCGGCCAACGGTCCGATCATGCATCCGGAGCTGCGCGGTTTCCTGATGGTGCCGATCGCGCCGCATTCGCTGTCGAACCGGCCGATCGCCCTGCCGGACTCGTGCACGATCGACATCACGGTCACCGGCGGTCGCGACGTCAGCGCGAACTTCGACATGCAGTCGTTCATGGCGCTGCAGCTCGGCGACCGGATCTCGATCGAACGCGCGCCGATGACGATCCGCTTCCTCCATCCGGTCGGCTACAGCTACTTCGCGACGCTGCGGCAGAAGCTGCACTGGAATGAGCCGCCGGTCGCGATCGAAGGCCGGCCGGCGCGGCGACCTTGACCCCGTACCCGGTTCACCGATGCTGCTGACGCTGTCGATCCGCGACTTCGTGATCGTCGATGCGCTCGAGCTCGAGTTCGACGCCGGCTTCACCGTTTTCTCCGGCGAGACCGGCGCCGGCAAGTCGATCCTGATCGACGCGCTCGCGCTCGTGCTCGGCGAGCGCGGCGATGCCGGCGTCGTGCGAGAGGGCCGGCCACGCGCCGACCTCGGCGCGTCGTTCGCGACCGGTGCCACGGCCGACGCCTGGCTGATCGAGAACGAGATGGGCGACGGCGACGTGGCGAGCGGCCAGGTCCTGTTGCGCCGGACGATCGACTCGAGCGGACGGTCCAAGGGCTGGATCAACGGCGCGCCGGCCACGCTCGCGCAGATGCGCGACCTCGGCGACCACCTCGTCGACATCCATGGACAGCATGCGCACCAGTTGCTGCTGCGCTCGGGCGCGCAGCGCGCGATGCTCGATGCCCAGGCCGGCCTCGGCGCAGAGGCCGCCGCGGTCGACCACGCATGGCGCGAGTGGCGCGGCATCACGACGCAGCTCGCGCGCTTCGAGACCGATGCAGCGGCGGTCGAACGCGAACGCGAGCAGCTCGCGTGGCAGGTCGACGAGCTCGAGTCGCTCGCGCTCCAGCCGAACGAGTGGGAGACCATCGGCGACGAGCATCGTCGGCTCGCGCATGCGGCCGCGCTGATCGAAGGCGCGCAGTCGTCGGTCGATGCGTTGTCCGAAGGCGAAGGGGCGATCGCGACGACGCTGTCGACGATCGCGCATCGGCTGCAGCAACTGGCCGCGATCGACCCGCAGCTCGACGCGGCGCTGGCATCGCTCGAGCCGGCCCGCATCGAGATCACCGAAGCGACCCGCACGTTGAACGACTACCTGTCGCGCGTCGAGCTCGATCCGGCGCGACTGGCCGCGGTCGAGGCGCGCATGGACGCGCTGCACTCGGCCGGCCGCAAGCTGCGCATCGCGCCCGAGAACCTGCTCGACGAGCTGGCGCTGCGACGCGTCCGGCTCGACGCGCTCCGCGAAGGCGGAGACCTCGCGGCGTTGCGCGCGCGCGAAGCCGCCGCCGCCGAACACTATCGACTCGCGGCAGGGACGTTGTCCGCCGGTCGCGCCGTGGGCGCGAAGCGGCTGGCCGAAGCGGTCACGCAGGCGATGCAGACGCTCAACATGACCGGTGGTCGCTTCGAGATCGCGCTCGTCCCGAGCGAGCCTGCCTCGCACGGCGTCGAGGACGTCGAGTTCCGCGTCGCCGCCCATCCCGGCGCGACGCCGCGCGCGATCGCGAAGGTCGCGTCCGGCGGCGAGCTCGCGCGCATCAGCCTCGCGATCTCGGTCATCGCGAGCGTCGCGACGACGGTGCCGACGCTGATCTTCGACGAGGTCGACAGCGGCATCGGCGGCGCGGTCGCCGAAGTCGTCGGCCGCCTGCTGCGCCAGCTCGGCGAAGAGCGTCAGGTGCTGTGCGTGACGCACCTGCCGCAGGTCGCCGCGCTCGGCAACGGGCACTTCGCGGTCAGGAAGCGCATGGATGGCGGTGACGCCGCTGCAGCGCTGACGCGCATCGAGAAGCTCGACGGCAACGGTCGCATCGACGAGGTGGCCCGCATGCTCGGCGGCATCGAGATCACGACGACGACGAGGAAGCACGCCCGCGAGCTACTGTCGGCCGCTTGAAGTTTCCATCCGCCACCAGGTCGGCAGCAGGCGCGCGACCTCCGGGCGCCCGAAGCGATCGTCGATGAGATGGACGCTGCCGGTGTCCGACAGCGTGCGGATGACGCGACCCGCGGCCTGCGTCACGCGGCGCAGGCCCGGATACAGGTAGGTGTAGTCGTAGCCGGCCCCGAACAGCGCGTCCATGCGTTTCAGCATTTCCTCGTTGACGCGGTTGACCTGCGGCATTCCGAGCGTGGCGATGAAGGCCCCGACGAGGCGACTGCCGACGAGGTCGATGCCCTCGGCGAACGCGCCGCCCAGCACCGCGAACCCGATGCCCCGGCCGTCGGCCGCGAAACGCGCGAGGAACGCGTCGCGTTCACCGTCGCTCAGGCGCCGGCCCTGCGTCCAGACCGGAATGCCGGGCTGCGACGCCCTGAACACGTCGACCGCGCGATCCAGATAATCGAAGCTGCTGAAGAACGCGAGGTAGTTGCCGGCCCGCGTTCGATATTGACTCGCGATCAGGCGCGCGATCGGCGCGAGCGATGCTTCACGGTCGCGAAAGCGCGTGGAGATCGAGCGGACGACCTGCACCGACAACTGCTCCGCCGCGAACGGCGCCGCGACATCGATCGCGACGGCATCGTCGGGCAGGCCGAGCGTGTCCGCGTAGAAGATGCGCGGCGTCAGGGTCGCCGAGAACAGCGTGGTCGCATGCGCGGCCGCGAAGCGCGGCTTCAGGAACATCGCCGGCACCACGTTGCGCACGCACAGCGTCGACGGCCCGGACTGCGTGCGGGTCGACACCGGATCCTTCGTGATGTCGAACAGCGAATGCGGGCCGAACGTCTCGAGGAGGCGGGCGAAGCGCAGCAGGTCGAAGTGGAAGCGCAGCAACGCGCTGTCGACACTCGCGGGCTCGTCGGCCAGCGTCTCGCCGACCGAGGCCACCACCTCGGCCAGCGCGACCGCGAACGGCCGCGGGCAGCCGTCGAGCACGGTGTACGAATCGAGCTGTCCTTCCTGCAGGCGGTACCAGACGCGCCGCAGGCGTTCGAGCGGTCGTCGCAAGGTCGGCGGCGCCGTCACGAGGATCGCGTCGAGCGCATTCGACTGCAGGGCCGCGCTGTACATCGTCCGCGCACGCTCGACGAGGTTGTGCGCCTCGTCGACCAGGACCACGACGCGCCAGCCGTTCGCTTCGGTCGCGGCATGAAGCGACGCGTTGCCATCGAACCAGTGGTTGTAGTCGCCGATGACGACGTCGCACCACTGCAGCAGGGCCTGGCCCAGGTAGTACGGACAGACCTCGTGCTCGAGTGCCACGCGCCGCAGCGACTCGCGATCGAGCCGGCCGGACTCGACGGCGGCGAACCGTGCGGCCGGAAGCCGATCGTAGAAGCCGCGTGCCAACGGACACGAGTCGCCGTGGCACGCACGGTCCGGATGCTCGCAGGCCTTGGAGCGGGCCGAAAGTTCGAGCACGCGCAGTGCCATCGGGGGCGTTGCATCGAGCGACCGGAGCGCTTCGACCGCGAGCCGTCGACCGGTCCCTTTGGCCGTGAGGAAGAAGACCTTGTCGATCGCCTCGACGGGGCACGCCTTCAAGGACGGGAACAGCGTCGCGAGCGTCTTGCCGATACCCGTCGGCGCCTGCGCGAGCAGGCAGCGCTTCCGGCGAGCGGCCCGATACACCGCTTCGGCCAGGTCGCGCTGTCCGTCGCGAAACGCCGGGTACGGAAACGGCACCGCCGCGAGGGCGAGGTCGCGCGCTTCGCGATGCGCGGTCTCGCGGTCGGCCCAGTCGACGAAGCGGTCGCACAGCGTCTCGAAGAACGCGCGCAGGTCGCTCGCCGCGCATCGCTCGACCAGCGCCGGTGCCGCCTGCTGTCGACCGACGTCGAAGTAGACGAGCGCGACCTCGATGTCCGGCAGCGCGTGCAGCGCGCACAGCATCGATCCGTAGACCTTCGCCTGCGCCCAATGAAGGGCGCGGTGGTTGGCCGGCATGCGGTCGAGGGTCCCGCGGAACGTCTTGACCTCCTCGACCCGCGGACCGCGGGGATCGAAACCGTCGGCCCTGCCGCGCACGACGAGGTGCCGATGCCGCGCGGCGAGCGTCACCTCCGCCCGGTACGTCTCGCTGCGAGCCGACGCGATCGTGCGGTGCCCCGCGACGCCCTCTTCCGCGGTCGGCGACGGCGTGAAGCGAAGGTCCAGATCGCCGCACTTGGCCGCGAACTCGCACAACACCCGGACCGCGACGGTGTAAGGCTTCGATGACATGGACGACGACAAGGACAATGGACAACAGCAGGCAACAGCGAACGTTCGTTCGCGATTGTAGCGGTGTGCGCCGTCACGCCCCTTGCGTCATCTTCACCAGCGTCGACAACAGTTGTTGCGGGCTGACCGGCTTCGCGAGATGAACGTCGAAGTGCACGGCCGACGCCGCGCTGCGGTCGTTCAATGCGAACGCGCTCAGCGCGATGACCGGCGTCCGCGATCGCGGTGCGCCGTCCGCGTTCGATCGTGGGTCCGGATGGGCGCTCTCGTATTCGCGGAAGCGCCGCGCGAAGCTGTAGCCGTCTTCTTCGGGCATCGCGATGTCGCAGATCACGACGTCCGGGAGCTCGCGCTGCCTGCCGATCAGCGCCAGCCCGTCGCGGCTCGACGCCGCGACCTGAACGACCGCGCCGAACTGGCTCAGCAACGCACTCAACGCTTCGCGCGCCTCGAGCTGATCGTCGATGATCAGCGCGGTCATCCCGTTCAGCTCGACGGACGTGCGAGGCGGCACGGACTCCTCGAGCGCGGGCCGTGGCGACGCCATCGCGGGCAACAGCGGCAACGAGACCGTGAAGGTCGAGCCGAGATGCGGCCCGGCGCTCTCGGCGCGGACCTGGCCACCGTGGAGTTCGGCGAGCCGCCGCGCGAGGGCGAGGCCCAGGCCGATCCCGGCCGCTCGCCGCGTGCTGGAACTGTCGGCGTGCCGGAACGGCTCGAACAGCCAGTCCTCGAAGCCCTCGGTCAATCCGCGCCCGCTGTCGCGGACGACGACCGTCG